>JAQBYJ010000059.1 GCA_027622555.1 Verrucomicrobiota bacterium | reverse complement strand
GTCTCAGGAATCGGAGGCCACCAAACGACTCTACGGAATCGACGAGGAGCGTACCCGTGAATTCGGCACAAAGTGCCTCCTGGCCCGCCGCCTGGTGGAACGAGACGTGCGCTTTATTCAACTTTACTCCGGTGGAGCCCACACGGACAGCAACTGGGATGCTCATGGCGATCTCGAATTTAACCACAACAAACACGCCGGTGCAACTGACAAACCAATTGCCGGTTTGCTCAAAGACCTTAAACGTCGAGGATTACTTGAAGAAACCCTGGTAGTCTGGGGCGGCGAGTTTGGTCGTCAACCAACTGCAGAATACGCCAAAGGAACCGGACGCGATCACAATGCAGCCGGATTTACCATGTGGATGGCTGGAGGCGGAATCAAAGGAGGCCTATCCTTTGGCACAACAGATGAACTGGGCAACGAAGCAGTAGAAAACCCGACACATGTCAAAAAATTGCACGCCACCATCTTACATTTGATGGGCCTGGACCCCAACCATTTAACTTTCCTCCACGGTGGATTGGAAAAGAAATTGGTCGGAGTTGAAGGTGCGGATATCATTCCGGAGTTGATCGCGTAGGTTCGCCAACTCCATTTGAGATTGCGAAAAAACGGCTCGTTTTTCTGTTCCTAAAAGACGGCTCGCTCGGCGATCGAGCCCTACCCTGTCACAGGCGTATTTTCAATTGCGGTAGGGCGGCCTCGCCGAGGGCGCCGTCGTCAGTGCACCAATACGCTCTCATTTTCTCCGACCACTTCAATTACTCAGCAAATCATCAGAGTCTTTCGCCTCGATTGAGTAAATATTCTCCAATCCACGCAAAATAATCGATCCAGGGGTAATCGCCGGCATGGCCCAGATCTGGTCATCCAATTCGTTGAGACGGACCTCATTTAAAATCGGGCCTGATTCGAGGACATGAGTAATGCCCTTTCCATCGATACAATAAATATGACCATCGTAGGCCCAAGGAGTTGACCAGAACTCGCGAGCCTTTTTTAAGTGTTTTCGATAGTAATGTACGTCGCCGGTTTTTGCGTCGTAGCAACTTACCATACCTGTCCGTCTTTCGAAGGCATAAACGCAACCTTCGTAGATAAGTGGCGAAGACATAGCTATCCCGCCATTGGGATTTTTCCACTCAACCCCGTCGTTTGAGGTCTGACCTTCAGCGAGAGAAATGTCGCCGGAGGCTCCGGCTCTGATCGAAAACATAAATCCACCGGCGGCTCGTTTCTCGTTAGCGATTATGAGTCTGTCACTATCTCCTACGGCAGTAGAACTGCTACGACCGCCCTCCATATTTATTTGCCACAATAATTCGCCATTTTCCGGATTGTACGACCGTGCAATGGCACCCTGTGTCACCAGTTCTGAGCGAAGCCGGTTACGCCAAATCATGGGCGTACCGCGATTGGGACCCTCGTCACGATTAACTTTCCATTTTTCTTTTCCAGTCAGCGCTTCCAACGCGATCAAAGAAGAAAAATCCATGCTATCCACCTGCATAAAAAGGATACCCTCATGGATCATCGGTGAAGTCCCAGTCCCCCACTCTGCATCCATTTCAAAGACACCAAGATCCTTTTGCCAAACGAGCTCGCCGTCCAAGGTAAATGCATGGAGCCCCATCGTTCCAAAGTAAGCGTAAACATGTACTCCGTCCGTAACCGGAGTCTCTGCTGAATAAGGGCTTCCCCCATGAGTAGCCACTTTGGATGGACCTTCATAGGCAGTCTTCCGCCACAAAATGCCTCCTGTTTTTTTGTCCAGGCAGATGACCTCAAGCTTAATGTAGTTTCCGGCCGAGGTCCGGTACTCGCCTCCGCCTTTGCTTCGGTTTTCCATTTCTTCCGCTGCCAGAGTGGAGCCGGTAATAAAAATTCGATCACCCCAGACGATAGGTGAAGACCATCCCAGGGCCGGATTCGGAACCGACCACTTCAGGTTTTCCTCCAAATTCCATTCAGTCGGAATCTCGATTCCTTCAATAATCCCGGTTTGGTCCTGCCCACGGAATTGGGTCCAGTTTTGGGCACAGAGTTGGCTACCACAAAGGACGAACAGAAGAAGTGTAACTTTTTTCATGGGGTAATTCATTAGGGCAAATTCAATAGTTATCCTTGTTTAAATCTATAGCTATCATTTTATTGTCGTTTCTGGCAAACATGGTTTTTTGAGCAAATGCTGGATGACTCCAAACCACTTTGCGGGCTCCTCCGGCATTGGTGGAGTTGGTGGGTTCAATCACATGGACTCGCCCGATTTCGTCGTAACCCTGGGGAGAAATTTCCGCTATGATAAAATCTCCACTTTCGTTTAGTAAATAATACAAATTAGTATCGCGGTGACGAATCAGGAATGCGGTTCCTTGTCTGGTTCGCCGCACCGTGTCATTCACGACCGGTTCATTCGTTTCCCATAGTCGGCTTCCATCTTCCACTTTGATGGCCATCAAAGAACTGGAGCCATTATCAACTCCGTAAATCGCATCCTTAGTGAATATAGGCGCACTGTTTACCGGATAAACCGCATTTCTCGGATTGCCCTGCCAAACCGTTTCAACTGCAGGGGTGCCGCCCACGGACTTAAGTAAAAACAGAGCCGCTACCTGGGGACCACCAACAAACAACTGCGATCCTAGTTTGCGGGGTATTTGAATCGAGCCGCCCCAATCGGGATTCAATGCTTCCGACCAGTAGAGATCTCCCGTTTGCGGGTTCAGGCTATTTACAGATTCAGGATGCCAAACGATCAGTTGCTCCTTGCCACCATGATGTATAATACTGGGCGGACAATAGCCCTGCTTGGCCGCAGACAGACCACGCCACAGTTCCTTTCCCGTATCTTTGTTAAAAGCCACCACAACACTACCCTCCCCACCAACGATACAATAGAGCGTATCTTTATGAACCATTGGATGGGCTGAATGACCCCAAATGGGCGTTTCTGCTCCGTATTCCGCTCGAAAATGCTTGCTCCAAATCAACCTACCAGAGTCCGCATCCAGGCAGGTAAGGTTTCCCTCCGCTCCCAATGCATAGACTTTTCCATCGACCACAGTCGGAGTACATCGAGGTCCGCTGGGGTAGGACATGTTATAGGGACATTCATAGTCGTATTTCCAGATCAGCCTGCCCGTCTCCGCATTCAAACAAAGTATTCGTTCAACGCCACTAATCTGGTCGGCGGCACCGGCGTTGTTGGTTATTTCACCCGTTTTACGGATATAATCCATAAGGTAAACTTTCCCATTCGCCACGGCTGGGCCTGTGTAACCAAGGCCCACTTCATACTCCCACAGGGTTACAAGTCCTCCGTCAGGAATTGCGGTAATGACACCCTGCTCATGATAGACCGAATCTCCGGTCGGCCCCAACCATTTCGGCCAATCAGCAGACTTCAAGAATGAGGGAGAAACCAAACAGATTAAAAGTAGAGATAGATGTTTCATTGTAGAAATCAAAACGGAGTTAGGGATCACGACTACTTCAGATAACTTTTCTTATCCAGATCACCCGCGATCAGTTTTTTATCGTTACGCGCAAACATGGTTTTATCAGCGAAAGCCGGATGACTCCACACCACCTTGCGACCTCCGTTAAAGTTTGTAGGTTCCAAAACATTCTGACGTCCGATTTCACGGTAACCGGCGGGGGATACTTCGGCAACAATCAGATCACCGTTTTCGGTAAAGATAAAATACCTGTCACTCTTTTCCTGGCGGATTAGAAATGCGGTTCCGTGGCGAATTTTATTTTTGCTGTTCGCCAAAACTTCCGGATCAAGAACAGGTTCCTGGGTCTGCCAAATACGTCTACCGTCCACCGGATCAACCGCGATCAACGCACTCTCTTCCAGGTCTACTCCGTACAAGGCATTTTCGGTAAATACCGGAGTGTTGTTCAAAGGATAAAGGGCATTTGCAGGATTACCGAGCCACAACACCTCCGCGCCCGGCACGTCATCTGATAACTTCAATAGAGCACCGGGACCACCTTGACCGGAAACATACATGAGGGAACCCGATACTCGGGGTGAACCTACTGAAAGTCCCAGCTTGGGTCGAAGATCATGAGACCAATAGGTATTCCCGTTTAACGGATTTAGACTAAACAATCCCTCTGGATGCCATATGATGAGTTGGTCTACACCTGCTCTATGAATGATAGAGGGTGGACAATAGCCCTGAGAATCAGCGGACAACTTTCGCCAGCGTTGCTCCCCGGTATCTTTGTCAAATGCGACCACGACGCTGCCGATTCCACCCACGATGCAGATAACTACATCATTGTAGACTAGCGGATGCGCAGCATGTCCCCAGCGTGGTGTTTCCGCTCCGTAATCACTGCGGAAACTCTTACTCCAAATCACCTCACCCGTATTTGCATCCAGACAATTGAAATCTCCTTCGGCACCAAGCGCGTAAACCTTACCCTCGGAGTAAATCGTCGTGCAACGTGGACCGCTCGCGTAGGACATGCGGTAAGGGCGTTCATAGGCGTAGGTCCAAAGGAGTTTGCCCGTTTTTTGATCCAGGCAAACAACTCGCTCCTGGCCGGTTATCTCATCACTCCAGCTGGCGCGATTGGTAATTTCGCCGTCCCTTTGAATATAATCCATCAGGAACACCCTCCCATCAGCAACCGACGGCCCTGAGTAACCCATCGCAACTGGAGCTTCCCAAAGGATTTTTAATCCTTCTGCTGGGATCGAAGTGATAATCCCCTTTTCATGATAAACCGAATCCCCGGTTGGGCCCAACCATGAAGCCCAGTCATCGGCAAAGGAGAAGGTAAAACTAAGGCAAACAATAAAGGCGGATAGGAGATATTTCATTCAAGCAATTTCGGGGATAACGAAAATAGATTGTTAGAATTTGACGAAATGTCAGAGCAAGCCCCAATGAAGCTCAAAAATAACATTGGTAGCACAATTGTCAGATTGTAAGCTGCTTTAGCTGCGATCTGTGGCTTAAAGATGCCAAGCTGGGGCTTGGCGTTCCCGGGGAATCGCAGCTAAAGCAGCTCCTACAAAAGTCGAATTACTGACTCGCACAGCTACCGATCCACCCGATTTAGCCCCACTCCCGTCTTTGGAAAAGAAGCTTTGAAAGCCAGAACTCCACACAACAAATTGAGTACGACAATTCCGGTTAGCAGACCCACAACTAACACAGCAGTTGGCACAGCCGGTAGAGTTTGGAGGTTCGGCCAAACAGAGATACCGGAGGCGATCAACCCGATAAGTAAGCCCCACGCAACCAATCTGCTATACTCGGAGTAAACCAATCTCCCAAGCAGTTTTCGAGAAATGCCAATCGCAGTCATGACCGAGAATTCACCCAGCCGTTCTTGAATACTTCTGGCCACGACAATGGTCAGACCAAGACTGCCCAAAACAACGCCCAGACTTCCAAGCACATTGAAGATAGCGATGTAGGTATTTTCGATTTCGTGGAACGAAGCTAGAATATCTCGGGACAGGTCCACTTTACCACCCTGGTCGGTGGATGCACTTTCGATGCGATTACGAACCTCAGAAACATCCGTCTCCGGCAACACATCTACCAGAAACATCGAGTAACCTGGATTCGATGGAAACTCACGAAGCAGATGTCCCTCATCCACCAACAAGTAACCTTGGAATATCGATTCCTTGATCGTACCAACAATCTGAACCCTAAAGTCCTGCCCTGTTTCATTCTGGTAAAGGAAGGTATCGCCCACCTTCTTCTTCAACGCCCACATCATGGTGGTTTCATCGACGATGGCTGGGACTGCGTTTGATGCAGTCAGACTTTCGAGTTTTTCCCAATTATCACCTGCAAGGGTTTCGTCGAGCTTGCTCAGTTGAAACGCCCCGAGTTCATTTAATGTGCCGACATTGACACCAATCAACTGAGGTTGGGACGTGGTGTTCAGGTTGAAACAATTCACATTGTCCCCCGCCCCTTTTCGAATGGGCACGATTTGGCTAACATCCGCTTTGACGTTCTCGAAAATCTCAAAGGTTTCACCTTCCCCATCTCGTGGAAGATTTAGCGCTGTGGTTGTTTCAGATAACAGCGCGAATCCTCCTGTACCACTGGAGCGCTCCAGCCAATCGTCTCCCACATGTTTTCTAAATGAAGCGACCGACAACACCATAAATACCGCAGACGCAATCAGCCCCACCACCGTCAAGCTTCGAGACACGCGGGAGGAGATGTTCAGTTTACCCAGATAACTGGGATCCATCTCCTGCTCACCCTTGTGCGATGCCAACTTTAGTAAGCGAAGCCTGCAGTAACCGAGGCCTGCAATGAGCAACGAGAAGCCTGCCATGTAAAATGCACCTTGGGCAGGCATGAGAGAACCCGACATCAAGACAGAGCTGATTCCCAGAACCAATCCACCGACAACAAGAAGCTGAGTCTTCCAGGGTCTGCCAGAGGTATAGGTTGTTTCTTCAACATTGGATTTCAGACGAATTGAAAGGGATTGCTTTGCCTGCCTTCGAAGCGCTAACCAGAGGACAATCAGCGACATTACCAGGAAGCTGATCACACCGATGGAAATAGTCATGGGATCCGCATGAAACACAAAGGTCGAAGCAGAAGTCTGTCCTGCCCAGATCGTTTCAAGAAAAGAAAGTATGCGCTTGGTATACCAGGCAGCGAGCGGTAGTCCAACAACACAGCCGACAATCAAGATCAGGATCCCTTCGCCCAATCTCCAGCGCATCAATTGCTTTCCCTTAATTCCAAGTGAACTCAACAGGGCGGCTTCCCTATTACGTTGAAGCAGGCAAAACTGAAACAACATGGCCACCAGACCTAGGGCAGCGAGAATCAGAAAAAAGCTCATGCCAACAAACAGCCCACCAAAGTCGACCGCCGAACTTGCCGAGGCTTGCGCATGGGACCTGAAGCCCTGCACGAGCAATTGATTCATTTCAGGACGTAACACATCGAGGATGTCTGGCTCAAGGTCCACTTGCTGACCTCGCGGAATTCTCAAAGCGGTAAAATCTCCCCAACGCGTCGACCAAATATTTTGCCCTGCCTCTAGGGGTAAAAATACTTTGGGCGTTCCACGATACTCTTCCCAGTAGTCCTCATCCTTGTCTCGAATTCGATCCATCTCCAAGGGGAGCCCTGCATCCCAATCACTGGGAACCTCCGCCTCACTGATTCCAGGAAAATTGGGCATCCAATCACGGTCGGCTGCCTGCCCTTCAATGGGAATGATCGAACGAACGGTATAGTTCGAAGATTGCTCAACCAACAGTCCTGACTGGGCCGTTTGGTAATAACTGAGTTCCACGAAATCCCCCACCCGAGCATTCAAGTCCTCAGCTACCCAGCTGTTTAATACCACTTCATCTGCCGCCAAATCGTCAGGCAGAAATGAAACCGTTTTGGGATCCACCGAGGAACCGATAGAATACGGTGTGGAATTTTCTCCAATCTTAATACCGTTCACTAAATAGGATGTTACAGGTTGCACTCGGGGAATTCCATCGAGGATCGCTTGCCCAATTTGGCTATCGATAAAGACCCGCTCCGATTTTACTTCCCAGGTTTGGGCCGTCTCCAACCAATCCAGGCTTATTTGGTAATCGGTGAGCGTCGCCCTTTGCTTGAGAGCTGCTTCAATATCCTTCCCGGACAAGTTCGTTTTAAGCAGCAACAGATTTGCCCGTCCTTCGAATTCAAACGCTTCCTGAAGTAACTTGATGGGCATAAAAACAGAAGGCTGAGGAACCTGGGTCGTTTCCAAACTGAACCTTCCAAACGATGCATCATCGAGTACTCGTTCGACGGTACACCGAACACTTTCCAGAGAATCGTCTGCACCCGCAACCGGTGCGTTGCCGGCAATTACACCCGGTCTCTGAAAACGAATAATAAGCGTATCGCCCACTCCCAGGCCCAAGCGCTCGGCTAGCACTCCATTAATCGCTACATTCGATTCGCTAAGATTTAGATCCAACGGCTCCGGAGCGAACTTCCAGAATGATGAAGTTACGCCAACCAATTGAACCTGATTCGCCACGTCCCTTCCCTTGCTGGCAACGCCTTTGGCAAAAAGAACCGGGGCAGCGGCAAGGTCGGCGCCAACTTCAAGATCACTGGCCAACTGCTCTCTAAAAAAACGATCTCCACCTGTTATCAAGTGGGTGGTTTGACCGATTCGGTTTTCACCAATCCGCCGCAAGGATTCCTTGACCGAACTACCTGAAAACAAAGCACCGAGAAGCACCATCGCACCAAGAACAGATCCGAGAAATACACCCAGATAGGCGTTACGAAAATGCCAGAGGCTCTGTAAAATATAACGTCGTGTATCCATTCCTAGGAGACCAGGTAGTTAATGAACCGGGCCACATCCTTGCAATTAACAATAAGGGAACATCTCATAGTATTGAGGGCCAAATTGAAAAGTTTTCACCATGGACAATAGCGAACAACCATTTCCTCCAGTACGGCAAACCGAATCAAACATTAAACGTACGAAACAACAGACACAGTGTGAGAGATATTGGACCTTTCCAAATTGCAAACTCCTATTTCATCTTTATTGCTTCCGAGAAGACCCCACGGTCAAAGAAGACAGGGTCACAAAGAAGACAGAAAGAAGACAGGGTCAATGCTCAATCAGAAAGAAGACAGGGTCAATGCTCAATTGTCAAGTCGACCACTAAAGGTGGACCGCAACCCGGACCAAGAAAGGGTAAGCGCAATAGGTAACGCTGAGAAGAAGGTCTATTGTTGCCAGAAAACTTGACAATTGCCCATTGACCCCGTCGCGCCCACCCAAACATCAAAACCCATGTCGGCTCCTAGCCGAAGGAGTAAAGCCTGAATCTCGGTGTGCTCGGTGGGAGCAGAATCGGTCGTGCCTGCCTTGGTCGTCAGTGGCAGTTCATCATCATCGGGGATCGTGACAGGCTTTTTGTCCTTGCCAATAAACGCTCGTGGCTTCTGGGCCAGCTTCTTCGGATCGGTTGGGAGCTTCTTGGGATGGGCCTTGGCGTGTTGGAGAACTTCAACAACTGCATCCCCATCTGACTGCGACCACTTCGCTGGCGATCCTCGAAATGCACCAGTCCAAGCATTGGACGCCTCAGACTTGAGGAAGCATGAAAGGCGGTCCCGCAGGTCATGGACTGAAACTCCATACTCTGGATCGAGTTCCAGTAGGGGGTTGACCTGCAGGCGACATGGAAAAACCACATCCTTCCAGATCGGAGTATCGTCCTGAAATGGCTTCCCTGTGACTTCGAGCAGACCGACAAATCGGGAAACACCAGTCAGGTAACACAAAAAGATGTCGCCTTCCTTGATTCGCTGGATCGTCTTCCAGCGTGTTTCTCGGAAGCCAGTTACGTTGCTGCCGGCATTGCGGAATTCATTCCACGTTACGCCGGTAAATAGATCAAGCCAGTAGGTCACGATGATGGTTTATTTCGTTGTCGAACGTCAAAGTGATGAATGGCTGGGAGCGCAGCTTCCGGAGATTTGGACCACCGACTGGTTATACTTTGATCTTTTTGTTTACGTATTTATGGAGCACGCTCGATATCAAAGTCTGATACGGTATACCTTCTTCAAGTGCTATTTTCTGGATCGAAGAAAGATCTCGTTCGCTGATGCGAATGTTCACTCTTTTGTCTTTCTTTAAAGTGTTCTTGGCAGCCTCTTGAAACTGCTTGAAATCCTTGGGAGATGCGAGAGTGGATACCCATTCATCTCTTTCTAATTCTTCGAGTAATTCTTTCTCTTCCTGGTCTAATTTTAATGCCTTCATTTCAAATACTTCTTCGTTTCTTTTCTACTGGGAATAATCGTTTTCAAAAACCAAGTCTCGTCATCCTCAACGAATGGAACTGCATACACATAATCATTCATATTGACAATAAGCACTTTTTGGTGCGGATACTTTTCCTTGTTGGCGTGCTCCCTTACGTCTAGGAGATCACCCCGATCAAGGTGGTAAAGAACGTGCAGGAAACTCAGATTTCGGTTTTCGTTGAGCCATTCTTCTTTTTCTGGATCCCAATCATAAACCATGCTCTAAAAGATGCACAATGTGTGCATTATGGCAACACTATTCTTTGTATAACGCCGAAGCTTAGGAATCCGGCTTGTCCGGATTTCCAGAACCGACTTGTTCGAGTTCCTTCTTCATGGAGTGCGTACGATTTCAAGGATCTTCAATTCTTTGACTGCATGGTCTGGGTAATAGGAAACCGCATAGTCCCGAATGACTTTGCAGAACACTTTTCTCCCGGATTCATCTACCTCTGGAAAATCTCCCTCATCAAACGGATTTTCCCCGAGGTAATCGATAAACCGTTCAATACCCTTCTTTCGAGATCCTCCAACCGAATTAAGGGCCACAGAGGCCGTACGGCGAAGAAAAACCGTGTAAGATTCGGCCATTTAATCTTCAGTAGCTCCGCTCCAAGGGATAACATCCTTGTCGTCAATCATTTGGGACAGTTCTTTTTTCCGTTCAGGGTCGTTGGTACGCCGGATCTGCAGGATTAAAGCTGCAACTTGATCGAGCTCAGAGGGATCTAATTCCCTGATCTTTTCCTTGATCTGTTCAATGCTCATACTCGGACAGTAGATTATTCCTCAGCTTTTTCAATTCTCTTCTCGAACAGTACTATTGAGATAACAAAAACCGGCTGATATCCGGAGGGGGTTGGGGGGTATTTTTCACGGCGAAACGATCAACTCCAAATCACTGAACGTCAAGGGTTTTCTGATCTCCCTCGCGCGCGCCAGTTAGTCTTAAGAGTACTTTGTCAGAAAATCCCGGCAAAAAATACCCCCTCCCCGAAATCTTGTGAATAACTTTTTATTGCATGCATAGTGATTTTATGTTCACTATACGTTCCATGAAAACAATTCTCTTCACCCATTGGGAAACCGTGCTGCGAAACAGCGGGTTTCATTGCAGTAAGATTCAGTCTCACACGATTACAATCAGGTGGTATTTGGGGTGGCTGAAGCGGCGAGGCGAGAAAGCAACCTGCCAAAATGCCAGAGAGTTTGTGGCCGAGTTGATACGGGAGAGAAGTCCAGAGGATTGGATGGCGGAACGCTGGCGTCAGGCGTTGCGGTGGTTTTTTGTGAACGCCCCGGAACGGGTACCGGTTCACCAAAACAAGGGTGGTCAAACGCTGGCCCGATTTGGTGGCGGCGTGCAAATGGTACCCATGTCTCCCCAAACCTCACCCAGGCTGCAAGGAGAGGCTGATAGAAAGGAAAGCAGGATTCAGGACCGTAAAGAAAAACCGGACGAGCCCCATGAATTCAGGGTGATCAGGCCCAGTTTTCAAACAGCGGAGAACGGTGAAAAATCCGCCAAACGCGTTCATGAAACCTTGCCTGACTCGAAAGATGCGGATGCGAATCTGAACAAGGCCCGCGAGCTTATGAGGGTGCGTCACATGAGTCTGGCCACCGAGCGCAGCTACCTGGGTTGGTTGAAACGGTTTTTGCGGTTTTGCAAGGTTTGCGGCGACGGCAATCCGTCTCAGGAATCGCTTCAATCTTACTTGACCCACCTGGCGGTAAGGGAGGGTGTAAGCGCTTCCACGCAAAAGCAGGCGCTCAATGCCTGTGTCTTTTTCTTAAGAGAAGTCATGAAGCTTGAACTCGGAGATTTTTCCTCCTTCATGCGCGGTCGTATTCGGCGATCGATTCCGGTGGTGCTCAGTCGGGAGGAATTACAACGGCTGTTCGATGCACTTCCCGCACGTTACCGGCTGATGGCGCGTCTTCAGTACGGGACCGGCCTTCGATTGAGCGAACTGATGCGATTGCGGGTGAAGGATGTGGATTTTGCCCGGCGTCAAATTGTGGTGCGGGCCGGCAAGGGAAACAAGGACCGGTTGGTGGGCCTTCCCGAACCTTTGGCTGGTGAACTGGAAACCCAATTGCGTTATGCCAGGACCCTGCATGAGGAAGACCGCCGTCGCGGGCTTCCCGGAGTAGAGATGCCCAGTAGTGGATTGCAGCGAAAATTTTCCAAGTCGGCGGAAGCATGGGAATGGTTCTGGTTGTGGCCGGGACAGAACGAAAGTACGGATCCCCGTAGCGGAGTAATCCGACGCCATCACTTCCATCCGGGCATTTACCAGAAACATATCAAGCAAGCGGCGAGGCGGGCCGGGTTGGCAAAACGGGTGACCTCGCATACTTTGCGCCACTGTTTCGCCACCCACCTACTGGAACGGGGAACGGATATCCGCAGCGTGCAGGATCTTCTGGGACACCGCAGTATCGAAACCACGCAGATTTACCTGCATGTTCTTTCAAAACCCGGAATGGCTCTGCCCACGCCGCTTGTGGCCTGAACGAGTTTTTCCGTGTCGTAAAACCCCCACCTCCGCGGCTGCGCCGCTAAAAAGCAAATTCCTAGTAATACCCACGCGTTCGGCCCAGGCATCCCAGTTCGCGGCAAGCTCCTCTATCTTTGTTGGGTTGGATTGACTATTAAGTTGTCTTCACTTGTTGGTCTATTTACCATACCAGTAAGGAGTGGTTGGGATTCCAGTTGAGAATTCTCACTGTATTACTTATCGGATGTGACTGTATTTTTAAAAAAAATCCTATCAAAAATATAGTGAGGACGATAGCGTTTACCCCAAAATGAAAATCCTTTTTTTAGCCCTACTGTATCTGCTTCTTCAAGGGAGTGCGCAGGCTGCCTTGGAGAAGCCCAACGTGCTCTTTATCGCGGTTGACGATTTACGAACTTCTTTAGGTTGTTATGGCGATCCGGTGGTCAAATCACCGAATATCGACAGTTTAGCGGCAACGGCGCGCTTGTTTAATCGTGCCTACTGCCAACAGTCGGTGTGCGGTCCGTCGCGTGCTTCCATCCTGACTGGAAAGCTCCCGGACAATACAGGTGTTTGGCACAATCGAAATTTGTTTCGAAAAACTCTGCCGGAGCTTGTAACTCTGCCGCAGCTTTTCAAAAATAATGGATACCATGCTCAGGGATTGGGCAAAGTATTCAGTGGTAATGAGAAAGAAGAAGACCCGTTATCGTGGTCGGTGCCACACGTGTTACGGCTTGAGGGTTGGAAGAACTACGCGCTACCTGAAAACAACCACCGTGAAGGGAAGGGAGTACCATTTGAAAAGGCTGAAGTGCCAGACGATGGATACCCGGATGGTCAACTCGCGAACCTTGCCATCCAAACCCTGAAAACTCTCAGCCGGAAGCCGGAGCCTTTTTTCCTGGCCGTCGGCTTTTTCAAGCCGCACTTGCCTTTCAATGCCCCCAGAAAATATTGGGATCTGTATGATCCGTCTGAATTCGTATTGCAGGGGAATACCACCCGAACACGGGGCGCTCCCGAGGTAGCTTACCCTGACCATCTGGAGCTCGGCGGGTACGAAGGAGTCCCGTCAGACGAGCGTGTTTCAGTTGAGCAAGCCCGTGACCTGCGCCACGGCTATTATGCCTGTGTCAGCTACACGGACGCACAGGTGGGGAAACTGCTTGATGCGTTAAAACAACTAGGTCTCGAAGAAAATACCATTGTTGTTCTTTTCGGTGATCATGGTTACTCGCTGGGTGAAGCGGATCATTGGTGCAAGGACACCAACTTCGAACTGGATACGCATGTTCCTCTTATGATACGCGTACCCGGAATGCCACAGCCGGGTGCCACCACCGATTCCTTAACCGAATACGTCGACATCTACCCTACGCTTGCCGAACTCGCAATGCTCAGCCCACCTGCGGATCTCGATGGCCGAAGCCTCGTGCCTATTCTTGAGCATCCCACCGCCCCAGGCCACGACCTGGTACTCAGCCAGTTCTCCCGCCCTTTCAAGGGCGGCAATCCCGAAATCATGGGCTATTCAATTCGCAACTCCGACCATCGCTACACGCGTTGGATTGATTGGAAATCGCGCAACATTTTGTCTGAGGAGCTTTACGATTATACTTCTTCTGTCAGTACCCAACGGTTGTCGAATTTTCTCATCGAGCGCGAAAATCTGGCGGACAATCCCGGCTTTGCAGTGCTGCAAAACACCATGAGCAAAAAAATGGATGTCCAACTTCGCGCCAGAACCCGGCCCGTTACCTTAAATGTCTCGGGCAAGAAATCTTTGAGTAAACCATGACAATCAGGAGCATCTTCATTTTGAGTTTTCTTTGGGGAAGCATTGCCTTCCCTTCAGTATCGCAAGCGGCGGAGCCCTTCCTGGCAAAGACGGTGCTCTTTGAGGAATTGACCAACGACTTCACGTCCTACCGTATTCCAGGCATCGTGGTTACTGCCAAAGGCAGTGTGCTGGTCTACTGCGAAGCGCGAAAATTCAGTGGCGCCGACCGTGGAGAGATAGAAATTCACCTTCGACGCAGCACGGATGGAGGCCGCACATTTTCCCCGGCCAAACAAGTTGCCCACCTGGGACCTCGACTGGCGCGAAACCCGCACATGTCTGATGAGAAGAAAGCAAAAGACATGGGTGGCCCCGACGAACAAACCGTCAATAATCCGGTGGCCATCGCCACGCGCGAAGGCGTGGTGCACTTGCTTTACTGCGTGGAATATATGCGCTGCTTTTACCTGCGCAGTGACGATGATGGCATTCATTGGACAAAGCCCATTGAGATTACTTCCGTGTTTGAGGAATTTCGAAGCGAACTGGATTGGCAAGTCATCGCCACCGGCCCCGGACATGCCATGGAAATGGAGAATGGACGACTCTGTGTGCCTTTCTGGATGGCTACCTACGATTCCGAGGCTTCATTACGCAAAGCGGTAGGCGTTATCTTTAGCGACGATGCCGGGGAAACATGGCAACGCGGCGAAATCGCCATTCCCGGGGCGGGGGAGCCCAACATAGTCCCACTGGCCGATGGCCGGGCCCTCATAACCGCCCGCAATACCAACCCGCGGGATCGCCGTCTGGTAAGCTATAGTCCTGATGGAGCAGGCGGGTGGTCGAAGCCTGCGTTTGCCGAAGACTTGCTCGAACCAGGTTGTATGGCTGGAATAATAGCACATCCGGGAAATTCCACCCTTTCAGGTCCACTGGTTCTGTTTTCCAATCCCCATACCACCGCGCGTGCACATTCGGCCCGCCGCGATGTGACCATAAAACTCAGCCGCGATGGCGGTATGACCTGGCCCATGAAAAAGATCCTCCAGTCGGGGCCCAGCGGTTACAGCGACCTGGCTGTCCTCCCCGACGGAACGGTTCTTTGTTTCTACGAAAGCGGCACTGATAAACCGGTTGTGATTCGTAAACGTGACTGGGCTTATGCCAATCTCACCCTTGCCCGCTTCAATCTGGAATGGATCGTCCGATAGCCTCGTCAGATCGTGTACCGGCCCTGTTAAACAACTTCCCAACGATTACCATTGAATATGAAAAAAACCTGCCTGCTTTCACTATCCGGACTACTGCTTGCGTTGTTGATTTCCGTGCAGGCGGCCCAGCCGAACATCTTGCTTATCGTCTCGGAAGATAATGGTCCCGAACTTGGGTGTTACGGCGATCCTTATGCGCGGACACCAGTCCTGGATAAGCTGGCCGGGGAGGGCGTTCTTTTTCATAACGCTTATGTGACGCAAGCGGGTTGCAGTCAGTCGCGCGCGAGTTTTTTAACTGGATTGTATCCGCACCAACATGGGCAAATCGGTCTCGCGACTTGGGGGTTCCGGCTCTATCGGGAGGACACGCCGAATCTTCCACGCAGCCTAAAGGAAGCTGGCTACCGGACCGGACTCATTGGCAAACTGCATATCAATCCCGAATCGGCTTTTCCCTACGACATGAAGGAAATTCCCTCCGGGAACTTCGCGCGAAAAAACCTGGGGGATTACGCCCGTTTCGCGGAAGCTTTCATGCAAGCCGGTACCCAACCCTTTTTCCTGCATGTCAATTATCCCGATGCACATGATCCATGGCTGCGCCAGGTGGACGGGTTGCCAAAGGATCCACAAAACGGCGGCGACGTGAAGGCCATGCCATATTTCGGAATAGACCCGCCGGAGATGCGTGAAATGATTGCCGATTACTACAACTCGATCAGTCGCCTCGACACCCTCGTGGGGGATTTACTCAAGGCCTTGCGAAACTCCGGCAAGGCGGACAACACCCTCGTCGTTTACCTTGGCGACCACGGCGCGGACATGCTGCGCGGCAAACGCACCTGTTACGAAGGCGGCGTTCGTATTCCGCTAATCGTCCGTTGGCCGGGCGTGGCGAAACCGCAGGTGTGCAATGAACTGGTTTCCACCATCGATTTGGTGCCGACACTGCTCTCCGCGGCCAAGGCCCGGACTCTTCCGGATCTCCCCGGGGCATCCTTGCTTCCGTTGATTACCGGGGAACCGGTCCCTTGGAGAAAACATTTGTTCACCGAGTTTCACACGCATGCGGCCAAGGCCAACTTCTACCCGCAGCGTGCCGTGCGTAACGGCCGGTACAAACTCATTGAGAATCTGCTTTCGAGTGAAGAGAATCCCGGTTACGCCGACACCTTCCGCAAGCTCGAGGCAGACGCCGTTGAGCGCGGCCAGGCGGGTTTCGATGGAGGCCTGGCGCGAAGCGTCGCCAACGCCGCGCCCGAGGTTCGCTCCGCCTACGCGTTGATGAAAAAACCGCCCAGATTCGAACTCTACGACCTGCAGGCCGATCCTTATGAATTTCGCAATCTTGTCGACGATTCCAGACTTGCGGCGGCATTTAACGAGCTCAAACAAAGCCTGCTTTCCTGGCGTCGGCAGACGAACGATCCGCTCCTGGATCCAGTCAACTTGCAACTCCTGAAAGCGGAAGTCTACGGTCTGCAGTCAAAAGCGGAGGGTAAAGACCATGGTTGGGACTACCCGGATTACTTTTTCGGTAAGAAACCATCTTCCGGGCCGGAAAAGGCGCCTCAATCCAATACATCCGCCAAAAGCAAGAAGACCAAGAATCAGTCACAATGAAAAAACGCTTCACAATCCTGGCGCTGTTGCTCGCTCTGTCTATGCCTGGGTTGGCGGCCAACTCGACAAAACCGAATGTCCTGATGATTATTGCGGACGACCTGAACGACTGGGTCGGTTGTCTTGGGGGTTATCCGGGAGTTATCACACCGAATCTTGATCGTCTGGCCGAACGTGGATTGCTGTTTACCAATGCCCATGTCGCCGCGCCGGTTTGTAATCCATCACGGGTAGCTATGATCACCGGCAGATCTCCGGGCAGCACAGGCATCTATGCCAACAACGTGATCTGGCACGAAGCAATGCCCGGTGTAACGTCGATTCCGCAGCATTTCAAAGCGAATGGTTACTATGTGGCGGGAGGAGGAAAAGTACTTCACCACACGCCAGGATTCAACCGTCGCAGCGACTGGCACGAGTATTTCGACCAGGTCTTTGACAGTCATTACCAGGATCAACTGGCGCGCGGTCTTGATGTTAAAAACTTCAGCTGGCCGGAAGGGTTTCCCCTGAACCAGCTTCCATCGGTCAAAGCACTGACCAAGCCTCCGGTGAATCCCCGCGAATTTGACTGGGGACCTTTTGACGTGAAAGACAGTGAAATGGGTGATGGCCAGATGGTCGAGTGGGCGGTCAGGTTCCTTCAGGAACCTCCCAGTGAGCCCTTCTTCCTTGCGGCGGGCAATTACCGTCCTCATCTGCCGTGGTACGCGCCGCGCAAGTATTTTGAAATGTATCCGCTGGATCAAATTAAAGCGCCACCCATAAAGGACGATGATTTGGATGACATACCGGAAGGCGGCCAGCGCATGGCCGCTGAACGGCGTGGAGATCTCGAGCTTGTCAGGGACGCTGGCAAGTATCGCGAGGTGTTGCAGGCCTACCTGGCAAACATTACCTACTTTGACGCCCTGCTGGGGCGCCTGCTGGACGCGCTTAAAGCCAGCCCGGTGGCCGACAATACGATCATCGTATTCTGGTCCGATCATGGCTGGCATTTCGGTGAGAAAGAACACCTGCATAAATTTACCCTTTGGGAACGTTCTACGCGGATTCCGATGATTATCGCCGCGCCGGGCGTGACGAATCCGGCAACTCGCTCAAGTCGACCCGTAGGTACCATAGACCTGTTTCCCACGCTGATTGAACTATGCGGTCTACCGCCGGTTGCCGAATTGGATGGGACCAGTCTGTTACCATTGCTTCAAGATCCTCAACGCAAATGGGATCGGCCTGCTTTAACTACCCACGGTCAAGGAAACCATGCCTTGCGGACGGAGCGTTGGCGTTACATCCGCTATGCGGACGGTGGCGAAGAACTCTACGACCATCAGAGCGATCCCAACGAATGGAACAATCTCGCCGGCAGGGAAGAGTTTAGACAAATAAAAGCTGAACTGGCCGCAAGCTTGCCGAATAAGGATATGCCGCCCTCGAGCGGAAAATCCAAGCCCTAGAAATTGTTAAACCCCAAACAGAATTAACCTATGAAAAATCTTCTTCAATTTATTCGGACGTTTGCTGTGACTGGCATTTGTTTTGTCCTGTCGGCAGAGCCTGCTCAGTCAGCATCGTACCAAGGGGACGTGACCGATGTGCGCGTCATTAGACAGGTGGATCAGCACCCGGATTCATGGAGAGTCTGGCAACCGGTAATTACGCAGTGGAAAAAGAACCACTTGATCACGGCTTTCGGAGCGATGACTCATGGGAAAAAGGACATGGGGGATATTTTCGCCACGGTTTCCCGCAACGACGGGGACAGCTGGGAGGAGCCGGTTGTTGTCTTCGATCACAATAAATGGCAGGGAGACATTCAGTTCGCCTATGCCAACCCGGTGCTCTTCAAACCGGAAGACCAGGACATTGTCTGGTGCTTTGCCATGCGCTGTTCCATCAAGCAGGAGAACAGTGAGGAATCCTACCTGGTGGCCGCCTTCACTGCGGACGGCGGACGCTCTTGGACCCCCGTGGAGCTGGCCATGCATTATACGGGGCCTTTGATCACCAACGCGACGATCGTTGAGAGCGAGATAAAAAATCGGCCGCGTTACCTGCTCCCCGCCCACAGGAATACCCTGGCCTCCGATCCCCGCGGCAGCCGTGACCACTTTATCCTGGGCAGCAGCAGTTTGTTGGAGTGGGAGCTCGAAGCCTTTATACCCCAACCCGAAAGTCCCCGGGTTTTTCTACACGAGGGTAACATCGCCCCTGGTGATCATCCGGGGGAACTGAAAATCGTCATGCGCACGGCCGATTACGATGATACCAATAAAACGACCGACCCGCCGCGCGCTTATTCAAGTGTCAGTAGGGATGGGGGGCACAGCTGGAGCGTTGCCCGGGAGGAGCCGGATCTGCACAATGCCAAATCCAAGGGCTTCTTCGACCGCGCCACGGATGGCACCCACATCTACGTCTACAGCGACGGTCCGGCCCAGCGCGACTTGAGCTGGCCGGGTTTTCCCAACGGGGGACGGACGTCCCTGCGCTATAAGACCAAAGCGCCCGGCAGCAACTGGAGCGTGGAGAAAACCTTCTACGACGCCGGGATCAAGAATTCCTACCCCACGCTCGTCGAGGTGGCGCCGGGAGAGTTCCGTTGCGTCTGGGATAGCGGCACGGCCAACACGGCACGCACGCACATTCAGTTTGGAAAACTCACGCTCAAGCCATGACGCCTGCCGACCTGTCAAAAGATCTTCGCGATGGAAAAACCGTTTTCGGCACGCTGATCGTCTCGCCTTCACCGCGCTGGCCAGAGGTGGTGAGAGGCTGCGGGTTGGACTTCGTCTTCATCGACACCGAGCACATAGCGCTCGACCGCGCCCAACTTAGCTGGATGTGCCAGACCTACGCGGCGTTGTAGACCTCGGCAGGGTCAATGCTCAATTGTCAAGTCCACCACTTCAGGTGGACCTCAATCCGGATCAAGAAAGGTTAAGTGCAATAGGTAACGCTGAGAAGAAGGTCTATTGTTGCCAGAAAACTTGACAATTGCCTATTGACTCCGTCGCGCCCCTCTAAGGACGTCATTTACTCTCCTTCTTCGCGAATCTCTATACAGCCTGGCTTGCTGCCTCAAGCTCCCGGCTCGCATCTTGACTCGGTTAATGCCGCCCGGGTCCCAAAGGGGTCAATATGAAATATGAACATCGACCCTTTTTTCTATCGTTTGAACATCGACCCTTTTTTCTATCGTTTTTTTCTATCGTCAAGGACAGATCCAAGAAATACACCCAGGTAGGCATTCCGAAAATGCCAGAGACTCTGCAGGATGTACTGTCGCGTACCCATTCTCAGGAGACAAGGTGTCCGTCCAACAATTGATAGGTCTTTTCCATCTTAGCAGCTAAACCGGGATTATGAGTCACGACCACCAGCGCAACTCCTTTTCCCTGATTTGCTTTGATCAACAAGTCGGCCACTTTCTCCCCGGTAGACGGATCCAAAGACCCTGTTGGCTCATCGGCTAAAATGATCTTTGGCTCGTTGATTAATGATCGGGCGATGGCAACGCGCAACTGTTCACCCCCAGAGAGCTGATAGGGTTTGTGAGTCATCCGATCCTTCAAGCCAACCTCTTCGAGAAGTACCTCGGCACGAGCCCTGGTATCAGCCGCCGATTCTTCCCAACCACCTGCCAGGCGTGGGACTAAAATATTTTCGAGAACTGAACATTGCGGAAGCAGGTAATGAAGCTGAAAAATAAATCCGATTGAGCGATTACGGAAATTCGCCGCAGCCGCTTCGTCCAGCTCAGCAATGTTTTGCCCGCCAATCTCCACCGATCCTGTCGTTGGTGAATCGAGCGCTCCGAGAATGTTGAGCAGAGTCGTCTTTCCACTCCCCGATGGTCCTACAATCGATACCGCCTCACCGGCAGCCACCTGCAAATCCAGATTGTTTAAGACGGACACGGGCCCAGCCGGACTTTCATACACTTTGGAAACTTTGCTGACATTAATCATGAGAATATTCTTAAAACCGATTTTGCTGTCACAGAGGTCGCGACTAAAGTTGCTCCTACAAATGGTCGAAAGCAATGTAGGAGCGGTTTTAACCGCGATTCACCTAGACCATCCATATTCGATTACCAGGCACCGACAATCAACAGTGAATCGTCAGAGTAAACTTCATTTAACAATATTCCACCGCTTGGCCTTCATCTCAAACACCGGAAGAGTTCCCGTCTCAACCACATTCACGTCAATCCGCATCTGAAGTGCTGTTCGAAACTGTTTCTGCAACTCTGCTGATACCATTTTGGGATCATCGTCTGTTTCGATTCGAATCGAGACCTGGGTCAGGGGTGAACGCTTGTCGATGTCGACCTGATATTCATTAATGGCTGGAACGGAACGAACGATAGCATCCACGGCGCTGGGGTAGAGATTTACGCCACGCACAATTACCATGTCATCGACCCGACCAATGATTCCTCCTTCGAGGACAAACAGTTCGGGAGGTTCACCCGGGACAGAGACGGGTTTGACAAGGTCTCGCGTACGATAACGAATCAATGGACTCGCATAACGTCCCAAGGTCGTTAAAACGAGCTCCCCTGTTCCGCCTTCTTTTATCGGCTCGTCGGTTTCAGGGTCCAAGACTTCACAAAAGAAATGGTCATGAACAAGGCGGACAATGTTAGGATTGTTTAGATCGCCGTGCGAAACTGGCCCTACTTCAGTCATACCATGGTGATCTAGCAACTTGGCCGGAGTCCAGCCTCTTTCGATACGCGCACGAATCTCGGGGATACTTCCGCCTGGTTCACCACCTACAATAATGCATTTCACACCACTCTCACTTAAATCAATTCCGAGCTCCTTAGCCACCTCCACCAACCTTAGCGCATAAGTCGGTGTACAACAGAGGTAGGTCGGTTTCTGCGTCATGATAAATCGAAGGCGATCTGAGCTTCCCATGCCGCCGGCTGGTATGGAGCGCATCCCCAACTGGGTTGCCGAATCGAATGCCGCCCAGAATCCAATAAACGGTCCGAATGAAAATGCAAAGATAGCTGACTCGCCAGCTTGGGCTCCGGCAGCACGCCAAGTCGCCTTCCAACTGTCCAACACCCATTGCCAACTTTCCGGATCGTCCAACCAAATCAATGGCCGACCACTGGTTCCGCTGGTTTGATGATAGCGAGTGTATTGCGTCGATGGATAGGTCAGGAAAGTTCCGTAAGGTGGATGGGCCAGCTGGTCCTCAGCCAACTCGGACTTTGTGGTGAATGGCATATGTTCACGGAAGTGCTCCAACGATTTGAAACCATCCAAAGCGTCCGCCTCTTCCAACTTCTTTCGACAAAAAGCATTCGTTCCGACAATAGCTTCAACCAATCGGTTGAGCTCTTCTAACCAATATTGTTTAGGGGATTCGTTCACGCGAAATAAAAATAATTGAGCTAAATTATGGTAGGGCGGTTTGGGTGACGTCGCAAGCTCGGTAGCCAAAACCGCCGATTGTCTGACGGCTCGCTCGGCGATCGAGCCCTACCTCATCTAACACATTCGTGCATTGAATTTAGTTTAAATCAGAATCTACGGCAGCTACTTGGGAAGCAGGAGCTATTTTCGGGGCAGGGTCGGGCTTGAACTTTATCACCATAAATCCTCCCGTTGCGGCTAAAAGAATTCCCGCAAAAAACTGCCACGGAACACCTGCGAAACCACCTTTGGGCGGATGAAGAGAGATCGCAGTAACAGCATTTACAATCGGAGCACCGGCGAACACGATGGACATCACCGCAGCAGGAGAACCTTTCGCGCCGAATGCCAGCAGCGTTCCAAGTGCACCGACCGCTCCCAGTGTCCCGGCGATCAATGATAACCAAAACCCCTTTGAAGTAAAAGACAGGTTACCTCCGTTCATCTTCAGCAAAATGAACGGCCCCAACACCGCGACGATGAAGTAGGCAATGCCCACGACAAGAAACGCCTTATAGCGCCCAAACTCGGGATCGCCCATAGCCATTTGACCGCTGTGGAGGAATACTCCGTAAAGCCCCCAAGTAAATACAGTGATAAGTGCAAAATAGAACCAATTCATATTTCCAGAGATTGGAGGTTATTTTCTCACAGTTAAAGGGAAATTCTTGCTAATCCTGCAGCAAACTATGCGTCGACCAAATCTACCAGGATCCGAACGAACAAGGAATCTCCATTTTGAGGAGCAGGAATCGTGTAAGTCTTCAAAACAGTTCCGCCAACGGGGACTTCGGAGGTGAGATTTTCGTTGTCGATCCAGTTGTCGAGGTCCAAAGGAGTCTGCACTTTGAAAGTGGCATCAGTCACATTGTTGTCCCAGGGAAATCTGATCTGTAATTCTGTCGTTTCTTCCACTGCTTGAAATGTGGCCAGAGGCCCTAGATCGAAGAACCCTTGCTGCAAGGCCATTGCATATTCGAAAACATTTCCTATGCCATCACCGTCGCCGTCTTGCAGAGGTTGAGTTAGGGTGTCAGCTGCCAGCTCTTCAGCTGTGAAGACCGTTGATGCCCAGGCGGCGTAATTCGCAAACGAATCGTACCGGGCAGTTGCGGTAATTGATTGGGCGCCATAAGCTAAATCAAAACCGATACGGTTGGGGAAGCTATTCGCTACATGGTCAAACACACCGTTAATGGTTCCGGCAGTCAAAAGGGTAAAGGTCTGATCCACCTCTGGAATGAACTCTGGTTCCACAGGGAAAAGTGCCAACGTCCCCGCGAGCGTAGCCGTATTTGAAATTGCCATTAGATCATAATCAACGCCCGAAACACCGTCACCGAGTTCAATCTGTAATTCGCTTTGTGCGTCTTGCGAGTAATCACCATTGACCGTGAAAGTGCCAGGGGAGGAGCCAACGACTATGACAGATTCAATCTGAGAAAGGATCGAGGCATTGATTTGTCCTCTTCCACCAATCGTAGTACCGTTGGCACGAATAAAATCAGCATCCAGTATCCCATTGTTTATCATTTCAGATCCTGGATGAAAAATCACCTCACCTGTAACCTTCAAGGTATTTTCGCCACTGTCATATTCAAAACCATCCTCAGTGTACTCCATGGAACCTTCTATACGAATCAAAGAACCGGCAAAAGCTTCGATTCGACCGGCTGATATGGTTCCATCAGTTCGGATTCTTAAATTCCCAAAATGACTCAACGTTCCAGGTACATTTAGAATACTCCTCTCTACATTTGTCGTTCCCCTATTTAAATAATTCGTGTCGGTGTTTTCAGTCGAATCCGAGTCCCGAAGAGTGAAAACTCCAGAATTCTCTTTTAATATAAATCCGTGAAAACTAGAAGAGTTATCAAAAAGCACCGAAGCCCCGCTGTCGATGGTGTGCAAAAATACTAAAAAATGAAGTCTTATCGTAGATGCTTCGAGCGTCCAATGTCCTTCTGTAATATGGCCACCGTAAAATGGTTGGACCTCACCACCTATTAATACTTCCACTCCGTTAAACGATACAGATCCTTCGTTGTGAAGTTCTGCCTCAATGAAATAGGAGCTAAAATCGTTGGAATCAGATTCGAAGATTAGGGTAGATCCAGGGAATACTTCTAATGCTCCCCCTTCGTCACCGGTTAAAATTTCAAATCCTTCGTCACCTGCGGAAATTCGTAAAATAGAACCGTGGTCTACTATTATGCCCCCGTCATCCAATAGGAGAGAATTGGATATTGTTGAGCGGGATGAGTTATCCAAAACAATTTCTCCACGTATTCGAGTGGGCACGAGTCTATTATTAATAAAAAACTCAGAGTTCCTTACCGATATAGAACCGATATCTCGATCGCTGTTTAGATCACCATTAAAAAAAAGGCGGGCATAATTGGATGCGATTATTTTTCCCTCTCCTTCAACATTGCCGTTGATTTCAAAATTTTCCAGATTGTCATTACGAAGCCCATTGAATTCTCCAACAAATTCCAAAATAGACTGAGATCTCAACTCTATATTGGAATCAATTTGAATTCGTGATTCTCTGGGACGTCCGAATTGTACATTGGCACCATCTTCCAGAATAAATCCACTGCCGTTGTCAGAATCGTCCGAAAAAATCACTTTTGTATCCGTCATCTGTGTATTCGATTCAAATCTGATAATACTGGATCCAGTAAAGGTGGAACCTGCCCTGAAATGAACCTGCATCGAAGGTTGAGACAAGGCGATAACGAGCTCCGAACCTGTACCCATAATTAAGTGCTGATAGAAATTTTTCTGGATAAATGAAATCGGCTCATCCTCATCCTCAAACTTCAAGGCGCCAAAATTTTCAAACGATAAGTCAGGTGACATTGGATTCCAAGCTGCTGCTGCATCCGAAACCGTAACGGTCGTGGTCGCCCCCGCTTCGTTCACAAAAGCAGGCAGGTCATTTAAGAAACTTTGCCACTTGATATCAGAATCACCTTGAAGTCTGACAGTTCCAGATCCCGTCAAACGGGCATTCTTCTCCAGTTTAAGCGTGGGGATGGAAATCTCCGCATTCTCTCCCAAGTCGACTGTAGCGTCCGATTCGATTTTCAATCGCCCAATTGAACCAGTTCCGTTTAGGGTCAACTTTGAAGGTTCCCCCAGGCGCTTCTGTTCTACATTGATAAGGTTGGCTTCAATTTCACCATTAACCGTTAAATCTGAAAATACATTTAAGCCTCCGGGAATGGCGGCTGTCAGATCCTCAATTTCGATCAGCAAGGGCCATTGGTCCAATTGCACCGGTGACAAAATGAATGAATTGATCAGGGCACTGTCTCCGGCAAGTTCTCCAGGGAAGGAATCAACTGCGTTCCCCTCCGCATCATTCCAATGGCCTTTTACAGTCCAATCGTAAGGCTCCACCGCGTCGTCCCTCCAAATAAAAGGATTTAGCCTGGGTTTGGGTTCTGGCTCAGTTGCCACGAAAACCACCCTGCCCGGCCCCAAGTCTGCGCCGACTGGTTCCATGCGGGATACATACGTCACCTCCGCGTTATCGCTTACACCAGTGACAACTCCGTCGAACCCACCACTGGAACCAGCAAAATCAATGTCCCGAAGCGGCGCAACTCGGTCGTCTGGTAAGCCATAAAAATAATCAAGATTCAAAGGAAAATCCGTAACAGCCACTAAACCCAACAATTCATTTTCATCCGTTATCCAAAGGCTATCTGCACTTCCTGCTCCCGGTATAGAAAGCGTTGCATAAAATACAATTTTTCCGCTACGCGTCAAAACAGGATGCTGAAAATCAAGCCAGGTCGCTGCAGGATCAAATCCGGAAACAATACTACCTTCCCGAGCAATGCGAAGCGACTCCAAGCCATTGTCTGTAATCTTAAATTGCCAAAGCGCGGTATTACTTAAATTGGTAAAAACAGGATCCTGCTCTTCCACAACAGCGAGAATCGTATTTGCGACTCCGAATACCAGGGAATCGATATCATTGGTGGGCGGGACATATAATCCAGAAAAAGTGACTGCTCCGTTTTGCGTTTGAACTTCGACCCCGGATGTCAGCAGAACTTCTTCCGCTTCGCCAGGTCGTTTCATCACGAGAGCGCTTGAAAAATCAGCATATTGAACGGAGTAAACAGTGATGTCGGATTCATTAATGGCGGGATTGGAAATTGCATTGATGAGTGGACTACCAACCCCAGTCCTGGCCACCAACTCGAGTGCCCCGCCATTAGTGGAGCGTAATATGGCTTCTTCGAAAACCGGTCCGGTGCCTTCGATCTGAGCACGAAACGCGACATCTCCTATCGGGTTGATCTTTGGACCGATAAATTGCTTGGTCAATTGATAGGTAAAACCTGGAATCTCCGGCACTTCACTCCCACCTTTTGCTATGACAGCTGTCGGACCTCCTAATCGTGTTTTGAGTAAGCCCCAAACAGTGTTGTCTATCATTTGTACGAGGATGTCTCCACCATCGCTTAGTCGAAATCCTGCGGTCTCACCAATCCTCCAGCCTTCAGAACCCGGTATCAGTTTTTCCTGAACGACTAGATTGCCACCCTGAAAAAGAGCCAACTCGGAAAACGGATCCGCCGCATCGATGGGTGACACATATATGAGTTGTCCTTCCCGGTTTACAAATGGAGTCACATCCGAGTCGCCGGGTCCAACCACGGCTACCTGATCACCGGTATAGTGCCAAGTCACTCTCTCCTGAACGCCTGTAAAACGGTGAACCCCTGAAAAATAAACGTCACCATCAGAAGAAAGTACCGATCGCCCGATCGCAAAGTAAGGTTGGTCGTTTTTATTCCCACCTTCCGGCGTACTCAGATTGGCATCCATCGCCACAGGCTTGGGTTCCAAACCATGAAGGCTCAAAACCGGTCCGAATAATGACGCTCCAATAAAGCACAGGAAGATGGTGGTAACTCTAAACAATTATTAAAGTATACACCCTAGACGGAATAGCGGTCAAGCGGGGTTAACCCCTATAGATTTCTATAAAAAATGCTGTGCGACTAGTAGGCCTCTCTTAAAACTTATCTCAACAATTTCTCTTTAAAATATTCCGGTATGTTCCGGTGCGTCGATTCTTGCCCAGGATAATTTAAGTGGTTTTCAAGGCCGAGGGCATCCATGCGAATTTTCAAGGTAACACCGAAAATTACGTGATGAAGCGCCCAGGATTTAATTTTCGCAGGATCAGCGGGAATGGGATCAGACGGATTCATGCTGTATTCCATATAGACCGGAACATCGTCAGCAGTCAGATGGGTAATAGGCGAAAGTTCTTTAATCCATTTTCGAATTTCAGGTTTGTCGAGATCATCCAGGGTCCGAACGCCAAACAAGCGAGTCATGGCAGGATTCTTGTGGATCATGTTTCCCGGAATCGATTGCTCCATCCAATGGCGATCAAAGGTAATCTGACCTCCCTGGGTGGCCACACAGGTCAAGCGCGTGGATTCCCTTAGCACAGGATCGTCACTTTCCGGATCGGCCATGTCGTCATGGAATCCTAACCACATCGAAATCATAGCTCCCGCAGATCCGCCGTAAGCCCCTACTCTGGCAGGATCAAAATTCCATTCATCCGATTTGCTTCGAAGAAACTGTAAAGCGCGGCGAGCATCATGAAAACAGGAAGGAAAAGGTTCCATCTGAACGTAGCGATAATTAATGGCAGCAACCGAGATACCCGAGGATAAAAACTCCTTTAGGAATTTCTGATCGATGCGATCCTTGTCGAAGGATTGAAAGCCACCTCCATGAATGAAGACAACGAGTGGTGTAGGTTTGCTGGATTGAGCCTGATAGAAATCGAGGACATTGCGCTCATACTCTCCATAAGCGACATTCGAGTACGTCGGAGTTTCCGCATTCGCTCGGAGTACGAATAGTAGAGAAACAACCACAAAGTGGACTATCCGTTTCTCTTTCATTTCGATAAAACCTAGTTCAATTCCAGAATACCTAAACGGCGAAATTGGAAATAGTGTTCGTCGCCGTGTCCGGCGAATCCCAGGTGACCTTCAGTGAGCAATTTTCCAGGATGGGCTCGGTCAGCCATGTACTCATGGATTTCCGATAAGTCGGTATCGAGAATTACAGTGCCATTTAATTCGACGCGGATGGTCGAACCAACGACCGTAACCTCCTCGTAATTCCATTCTCCATAAGGACGGAAATAACCTCGATGCGCTCCGGTCATCCCATAAGCACTACCATGTGCCTGACGTGGATCGATCGTTGCATAGCGTTTATCGTCATGGTCCAGAATCTGCAATTCGGTCATGCCATCATAAGCCGGAGCACCTTCCCCAGGATAACGAATAGCTAGTCCGTTGTTTCCTTCGGGTTCCATAATGAACTCAAATCGAAACGAAAAGTCGCCGTATTTTTTATTCGTATAAATGTGACTGCCATCCCTCCAGTGAATCGTATCGCCTATGACTTCCTTGCCATTCTTGTCGCCAAACCATCCATCAAGAGTTCCTTCTTTAATCAAAGGTTGGTATCCAAGTTTGCGTTCCCCTTCTCGTAACCAGGCATTCGCGGTTTCGGCATCAATTTCCCGGACAAAAATATTTCTCCAACGAATCTCCCCACCATGTGTTTGGAGATGAATAGGACCGCTAGCAGGCAGAGGTTTCTCCTTATCGTAATACCCATGCATGATGGCGCCATCGACGACTAGTTTACCGTTCAGCCAAACCCAGGTCCGGCTTCCAAGCTGTCTCATTTTTACTTTGTTCCATTCGCCGAAGGGCTTATCCGCGTGCACCAGAGGTAATTGGCCGGGTTTCCCTTTTGGATTGTTAAACAGACCTCCAGATCCCTTGTCGGCATCGCGCTCCCATTTTCCACCCTCCTCGGTGGTATCCCAAATCTGAACCTGAGGAGACCCTCTTAGATAGATCCCGCTATCCGCCTTCGCCACCGTTTTGTATTCGAGCATCAGTTCAATGTCTCCATAATCACGATCCGTGGTGGCGTATGGACCGTGCCCGTCGTTTACCAGTTCACCGTTTTCCACACTCCAATGTTTATGAAAATCCACCTGCTGGCCTTCAATCGCGGTAGTCCGATTTTCAGCCTTGAGTGACTGGTGTGGATTATCTCCAAGCCAGCCCGCAAGATTTCGCCCATTAAAAAGAGCCTCAAATCCTTCTGGAGGATTCGCAGACCAAAGGTTTCCATTCAAAATAATCCCAAACAACGCGGCTACAAATGTTTTTTTCATATCAAAATCGAATTCTAAACATATTAGAACGAACGATACTCCCGTCCAATATATTGGTTGGCGGCTCTGAGGTTGGTGATCTTCATGGACTTGGCATTCCATTTCAATCTGCGTTCTGGAAACTTGCTGGCAACAACCCCTAATTGAAGTGTTTCAGTTAACGGTCCTCCATACGAAAAGGGAGATCTGGTCTTTCCATTCGAGAGACAAGCATCGACCCACTCACCATGGTGATCAATAGGATCAAGCTTTGGGACGGGAACACTACGAATCAATTCCTGAGGATAGGTCCTGGGACCGCTCATATGCGGCATCATCAGGTGATTTCCATCTTCACCTATAAAGACGCATCCTTGATTTGGCATTTCAATTCCGTCCGGCAGAGAAAACCCGGGAATGGTCGGAGGAGCGAAGTCTCCATCGTACCAAACCCATTTCAGCTTTCTTGCTGAGTATTGAGTACGACCAAACTCATACTCCACACGATTACTAACCGGATGCGCAAAGGAGTTAGACTTTCGGCAAGTCGCTGTAGCGGAAACAGGATCGGTCAGCTCAAGAGCTCTGTAAGGGGTATCAAATATGTGGACCCCCATATCCCCGAGTGTGCCTGTCCCAAAGTCGATAAGCTTACGCCATTGGCCAGGATGATAATAATCATTTATAAACTTTCGTTCCTGAGCCACGCCAAGCCAGAGATTCCAATCCAGAGAATCCGGAATAGGATTGGCTCCCAATGGAGCTCGATCCTCATCACGTCCCCATTGTTTGTTAGACCATACATGAACTTCACTGACTTTCCCAATCAGTCCGGAACGGATATATTCAACGGTCATTCGCTGACCGATACTCGAAGCAACTTGAATCCCAAGTTGGGTAACCAGGTTCTTCTTTTCAGAAAGGGTTCTTAGTTCGCGGTTTTCCTGAACATTATGGGCAAGCGGCTTTTCACAATACACATGCTTTCCGTAATCCATGGCCGCCATAGCAATAGGAGCGTGCATGTGATCCGGAGTAGCAACCAAGACGGCGTCGATCTTCGAATCCAGCTTTTCAAACATTTTTCGATAATCACGATACGTCTCGGTCGAAGGCACCAGGGCGGATGCGGCGTCCAGGTAATTCTTGTCCACATCGCAGAATCCGACCATGTCGATATTGGGCAATCGAAGTAAAGATTCGAGGTTCCCCATTCCACGATTACCAACACCGACTTGAGCGATCTGTAATCTGGAATTGGGAGATGCGGCCCAAACCCGTGAAGGTAGAATTGATATTCCAGCGAAGACAGAGCTGGTTTTTAGAAAGTCACGTCTGTTCATGGTGTGTTTCAGGATTTTTAAGTTGTATCTACCCATAAAGGAATCAGAACCCACCAAATAGCGCAACAAAGACAAACACCTGAATTTAAAAAGCTGAAGGTTGCCTAATGGTCGTGGTTTTCTTTTAGCAGCTCTGGAAAATTAGCTTGAAACTGTTTCAATCGAGGAATGGAAACACCTCGAATGTAGGGATTGTTCGGGTTCCTCTTTTCGTAGTCCTGATGATAAGCTTCTCCCAACCAAAATTTCTGGAAAGGATAAACTTCCGCTGCAACCTTTTGACCACCGAGTGTTTTATTAAGCGCAGCGATCTTTTCTTCGATGATCTTTTTTTGCTCATCGTTTTGATAAAAAATAATCGAACGGTATTGAGAACCACGATCAGGACCTTGGCCATTTACCTGGGTAACATTTTGGGAACCAAAAAAAACGTCTACAAGGGTGCTGAAGGAAACAACCTTCGCGTCGTAGATAATTTCAACAGCTTCCGCATGGCCGGTTCTACCGGTATTACTTTCTTCATAGGTAGGATTTTTCGTGTGTCCTCCACTATATCCGGAAATAGATTCTTTAACGCCTTTAACACTTTCGTAGACGGCTTCAACGCACCAGAAACAACCGCTTGCAAAATAGGCACGACTGAGTCCGTCAACGGGCTCCACTTGAACCGGAGGCAGATTCAAAAGACTGGTGGCCTTGTCACTCGTGTTTTGATTATCGATAGGCTGGCAACTCGCTTGAAAGGTAATCAAAGTAAGAGCTGCTATAGAGAAGCTTAGGAAGTGATTTTTTAGTATCATGACTTGAAGATTTGACGTTAGACGCTGTCCAAAATTCCAAAAACGCTTAGGACATCGCAGAAATTATTCGTTCCTTAAGAGCATCAGGTAGCGGGGCTTTAGATATTTTTCCAGAATTGGGCTCAAAACTTACATGAATAATCGTCAATTCACCAGCGGCTACCAAAGCAGGCTTCGGTTCACTATCATCGAATATCCAAAAGCCGTAACGAAGGGTTGTATTTCCTACATTTAGTATTCGAAGGGAAACATTCAGCAATTGCTCAAATCGTACAGGTTTAGTAAAGTCGCACCTTACACTCACTCTTGGCCAACCTTGCCGTTCCTCACCTTCCCCTGTGTGAACCGAAAGTCCAAGAGAGCGCCAGAATGCGTGCTCGGTGTTCTCTACATAGCGTAGGAAGCTGGTGAAATGAACGATACCCGCGCAATCCGTATCGGCCCATTCAACGCGGCGCTGTTTGGTAAAATGAAATGTTTCTGGAAGACTCATATCAGGAGAGGTTCTCAGATTGAATTGAAGAATTAAAGACCCGAGTAAGATCGAGGAATTGTTTGCTCATTCTGGGTGCGCTGAAAAGTGATTCTATATTTTGTCGGCCCCGATCCCGCATGGTTTGCATTCGTTGGGGATCGTTTAGCAAAGTGGACCACGCCTCGGCAAATTCGTGAGGATTGTTTTCTGAGACACAGACACCACCCGTAGCTTCAATAATTTCAGGAAATGAAGCTATTTCCGGTTGCACCACCGGCACTCCACAGGCAATCGCCTCCAGCAAATAGAGACCAAATGCTTCCTTATAAGTAACTGGCACGGAAAACAGCGAAAGTGATTTTAGAAACGAGATTTTTTCATCGCGCGATAAATTGGGAAACCACGTGACATCCTGCTCTAGACCCGCAGCGGCAATTCGCTTCTTAAGTTCCTTAATGAGCCGGACATCACCAGCAGTCATAGCACCGGCAATTTTCAATCGAGCATCCGTATTCCCAAGTTTGGTTCGCAGGTGGATAAATCCATCCACCAGTATCTCCAACCCTTTTTCGCGACACATTCTGGCAAGGTACCCGATCGTCGGGTACTCAGGAGGCGTTTCAGCTACTTCGTAGCCTTCGAGCTTTATTCCGTTATGCATAACGGAAATGTTTCCTTCAGGAAACCCAAGGCGTTGCTCCATGTACCTGGAGTAGAAATGACTGGGAGAAATCAGGAGGTCGGCGGAAGACAATCGTTCCGCCATGCGAGACCAACACTGACTGCGATAAGGTTCGGGCAACCCATCGAGAAAGGAATCCTCACCTTGGAAAAATAAAACAATCGGGACATTCAACCGTTCTTTTATTTTGTCCGCCAATCCAGCCTGCAAGGCAGTCGATAGAACAACCACCTCGGGTTTTCCGATCTCCTCCAACCAAACCAGCAATTTCTCAAACTCCTTGCCGAAGCCGCTCTCCTCCACGTTCAACATATCCAGACACATTTCACCGTGGGTTCTGGCGGATGTCATGTGACTGTTTCTGGCAGCCCACCGAAGGAGTCCCTTCGAGTTGAACCAGCGGTCCATAAATGCAGGCAAAATCCGGAAGAGAGAAAGCTTGGACTGTAAAAACATATTGATGCCGCCAAAAAACACCGGAGTTTCCCTAAGCCCTTCGAGCGGTTCCTCATCCAACATGAGAGGCAAATACATGGGCAAAATCACAACATCTTCTCCCGCTTTGTGGAGTTCGATTGCCAAAGCGTTGTCACGCATACAGGCGCCGCAGTAGTAACTGCCGGTGCCAGGTGTTAGAAAAGTAAGCTTCACGAGTAGGTAATTGCTGCGAACCCTACGACGCCGTTTACTGGGCCACTGGATTCATATTTGCCCGACCATGAGATAACGGTTCCGGCAAAGATGCAAAATCTTTCATCGCATCGAGCAACTCCGCATAATCACGATCTATCAGATCTCCAATCAGGCAATCGGTTAACGTGCCACGTAAATGCATATTGGCTTTTATTAAATCTGCAAAACTGAACCGTTCGTCGTAAAAGGCGTAGACCACTTGACGCATGGTCTCGATCGAGCTGCATAAGCGCTCCCCGTATTCCTCAAAGTCGGCAGCCTTTATCGGCTTATCCTGTTTCAACGCTTCGTCTGCCGCGTCAGCCGCCATTTCAGCCGATTTGACTGCCAGAAAAACTCCGGATGAAAATACCGGGTCGAGAAATGCGAAGGCATCGCCAATCAAGACCAACCCATCCGTCGCACAATGTTCTCCGCGATAGGAATACTCCCCGGTTACCCAGTACTCGCCAAATTGTTTACCTTGAGATAAATGCTCTTCGATCCAGGGATTATTTTTAATCTCACGCTCGTAGATCTCTTTTGGGTCTCTGGAGTCACGATAGAGATAGTCTCTGTCGGCCACGATCCCGGAGCTGACAATGTCATCAGCCATCGGTATATTCCAAAACCATCCTTTCCCATCGAGGTAAGCGACGGTAGTGGATCCTTCATCCAAGCCCGGATCACGCATCGCCCCTTTGAACAGTGTCCAGATAGCGATTTTATTTAACTCAGGGTCCCGTTTTCGTGAACCGGTTTTGCGGAGGAACAGAGCATCCCGCCCGGAACCATCGAGCACTATCCTGGAATTGAACTCTAAAACTTGTCCATCAACCGATTGCGCTTTTACGCCGACAACGGCTCCTTTGTCATCCTTAATGAATTCAGTGACCGTGGTTTCCTCCAACGCCGTTGCACCTTTCTCCCGCGCATTGTCCAACAGCATCAAATCGAAATCGGCCCGCTTAACCTGCCAGGTCGTTGAAGAAGGATGTTCGTAGTGTTGGAAGAAATAAAAAGGGGTAGACACTTTTCCGTTTCGACCAACGAACTGTACGCTGTGCTTTTCCGTCCAGGCCATTTCCTTGATTTTATCAATCACACCGAGACGCTCAAAAGTGAAATAACAATAAGGCATCAACGACTCTCCCACGTGATAGCGCGGAAACTTTTCCTTCTCAATAATGAGGACCTTCCATCCCTTTTCGGCGAGTAATGCCCCGGCGGTAGATCCGGCTGGTCCGCCTCCGATTACAATGGCGTCATAGTCTTTGGGATAAGTCATAATGGAATAGGTATGATATCTAAATAGATGTGTCGGTTGTAATTATTCAACTGAAGACGCGGGGAGGATTTCCATAATCCAGGCTAAGGTCTCCCCGCTGGTTTTACTTAACTGGCGGATTCAATTCTGAAGTGCAAGAGAGCGAACGATAGGTGAGTTAGGTGCTTGCGAGCACCCTCGCCTAAG
>JAQBYJ010000058.1 GCA_027622555.1 Verrucomicrobiota bacterium | reverse complement strand
CTCCTGTTGGAAATGAAAAAACTTAACCACCTGTCTTCGTCAAGGCTACGCCTCGGCCCGGCGGAGTGCCTTGAGACTCGGAGAAAAAGCATAAAGGGTTATTCCCGCATTCCTCTAGCGAATCAATTTCTCAAAAGGAAAAGATACAAATTTTAACCACCAGTCTCCGCCAAGGCTACGCCACGGCACGGCTGATGGCACAGATTTTCACTGATGAGAAACGACCAAATTATCCGCGTCCATTGGTGGTTAGTTTATGCTTTTCAAAGGGAGCCTGCTTTCAGTTTTTTGCGTAATTCTGCGCTTTTCGTAGTTAAAACATTTTTCTTTGAACGTATTTTAATACCAGCTTTTCGCGAAGTTCGTGGTGAAGAGCTGGGATACGAAAACGTTGCTTTAAAAACAAGATTCTACCGGATAGTAGTACGAATTCACACTGATCCACGAAATGGTTAGGCTATATAAATTTAACTGTCATCGGTGGTTGAATAAAAGAAGAGAAAAAATAAATCAGGATCCTAAATCTTGTTTGCGTCGAGCCATCTAGATCTCCACTACTGAAAGATAGATTTCCCCCATGACCATGAACCCTTCTCGCAGATCTCGCCATAGTTCTTCAACGACGGCGTAAGATCAACTACTCAAATTCCAACAAGACGCCGCTCCAAATCCAGACACGCGGGTTTTGGTGTCAGACTTTGTGCCTTCTGAGCTTCTTGTGGTTTCCACACCTAATTTCCTGCCTCTGTATTGAAGAGCTTAGCGTTATTCCTTTAACATTTCCGGCCAATTCTCGTGACCCTTTACTATAAGCGCGTCATGGTCTTTTTCCCGCCCCTCTTGAACGGACTTGTTGTAGTTTAAGTATAACTTTTTGTTTCCCTTGGTCGCATTTGAATCGTTGAAGTAGCTGACGAGGTCCTAGCCCTTGATTGCGAGTCTTCGAAAAAGTGATTTGGGTAATGGCGACACCGCATAGGCAGTGTTGGTACAGATTTAAATAATTCCCGGAAGGAAAATTGATTGGAAGTTTAGCATGATGAAAATGGTTAAATTGTTTTTGACTAAGCCTTATCATAATATCCGGATAAGCAGTAGAGCAAGGGTTGCACCCAGAATACTTACGCTCTTACAGTATCTTCGATTATTTCTTAATAACCAACCATGTCGCATACGAACACTTCTCCAACCCTTGACTTTGATGCGGTTGTTGTAGGCGCCGGGTTCGCCGGTCTCTTCATGCTTTACCGTCTTCGACAAATGGGATTGAGAGTCCGGGTTATTGAGGCAGCTGGAGACGTGGGCGGCACCTGGTATTGGAACCGGTATCCTGGTGCGCGATGCGATGTGGAAAGTATGGAGTACTCCTATCAGTTCGACGAGGAGCTTCAGCAGGAATGGGAGTGGACCGAACGCTATGCGACTCAACCCGAAATTCTCCGCTACCTTAATCATGTAGCTGGTCGTTTTGAGCTTCGGCCTGATATCTTATTTAATACCCGCGTCAGTGAAGCCCACTATAACGACGATGGTGGTTTTTGGACGGTCGCCATCGAAAGCGGCGAGCGTTTTAATGCCAGGTTTTGTATTATGGCAACCGGGTGTTTATCGGCCGCGAATGAACCCATGTTTGATGGCCTCGAATCATTTAAGGGTGACACTTATATGACCAGTAGGTGGCCGCATGAAGGCGTAGATTTTACCGGACTCAAAGTGGGTGTGGTCGGTACCGGATCCTCAGGGATACAGGCGATTCCTCAAATCGCTAAACAAGCCGAGCATCTTACTGTTTTCCAAAGAAGACCTGCCTATACCGTGCCTGCCCGCAATAAGCCGTTGGATCCCGATCGTGTGCAGGCCATCAAATCGGACTACAAAAATTTCCGTAAGGAGAATAGCGAAATGCCCTTCGGCGTTCGAGTCCAACCGTCCGAGAAATTTGCCATGGCGGTGAGTGAAGAGAAGCGGAGGAACGTCTATGAAGCGGCTTGGGAGTATGGTGGTTTGCCCTTCTCCGGGGCTTTCCAGGATATCATGGAAAATGTGGATTCAAACAATACCGCCGGGGATTTTATTCGTAGTAAAATAGAGGAAATTGTTGAGGACCCTGAGGTGGCAAAGCTGTTGTCACCGGACAGCATTGTTTTTTGCCGACGGCTGTGCGTCGATACGGATTATTATGCGACCTTCAACCGCGACAACGTAGATCTTGTCGACCTGAGTGGCGCACCCATCGAAAAAATAACTGAGTCCGGGATGGTTGTCGGCGGGAAAGAATTCCAATTAGATGCTCTTGTTTTTGCTTTGGGATTTGATGCGATGACGGGTGCCTTGCTCCGCATCGATATTCGTGGACGCGGTGGCAGGACGCTCAAGGAAAAATGGGTGGACGGACCACTGACCTATCTCGGCCTGGCGATTGAAGGCTTCCCCAATTTCTTTACCGTTACCGGACCGGGAAGTCCGTCGGTGCTTTCCAATATGGTGCCGTCGATCGAGCAACACGTGGAATGGATTGCCGATTGCATTGCCTATATGCGCAGCGAAAATTTCCTCACAATTGAAGCTACCCTTGAAGCGGAAGGCTCCTGGGTGAAACATGTAAACCAGGTGGCAGACAAAACTTTATTTCCCGCATGCAATTCATGGTACACCGGTGCAAACGTACCTGGAAAACCACGTGTTTTCATGCCATACATCGGGTTCCCGCTCTATGTGAAAAAATGCAATAAGGTCGCGGCAAGCGGGTATGAAGGGTTTGATCTTAGATCCTAATCCCTAATCCGGATCGCCCATCTTAACGGGTTTCCTTATCAAAGTATCAGCTACTACGATGGATAATCGCTAACGTAAATCGCCTTGACCTGTAGATAATCGTGCAGCGTTTCTTCACAGTTAACGCCGCCGCCAGGACCACCTGAAATTCCCTGGCCACCGTAAGGGATGCCATAGGCTCCCATATTGTGACAATTTACCTGGCCCGTTCCGTCCCGGAATTGTTTCGCTACCCGTTTGCCAAGCTCCAGGTCTTTAGTCCAAACACTTGAACCCAAACCATACTTGGTATTGTTCGCACATTGAATGGCCTGTTCAACTGAATCGACGGGCTGAACATTTACAAAGGTGTGAAAGACTTCCCCTGGGTTGCAGTCCGACCCCGTTTGAGATCTGAGGAGAGTAGGCTTCATGTAGAAACCATCGCATCCGGGTACGGTTGCATGGCCTCCTCCTAGAATGGCTTCAGCACCATTCGCTTTCGCGAACTCGATTCCCTGGAGAATTCGGAGCGGCTGGCGTGAGTTTACAACCGGCCCGAGCTGGGTTCCTTTTTCGGCCTGATTGCCAATTTTGAGTTCTTTAAAAAACGCTTCCGACGCTTCGAGAAAATCATCGAAAATGGAACGCTCGGCAAATACGCGGTGGATCGTGCAACAGGTTTGACCGTAGTGTTGATTCACGTTCCGACCAATCATACGCGCCACCAACTCTGGATCGGCATCCGCACAGACAATTGCAGAGCCATTGCCACCCATCTCGCGTTTTACGCGTGTGCCGTGTTTGTCCGCCGCTTGAAGAATACTTTGACCGACACCCGGAGAACCTGTGAAAGCGATATAACGAACACCTGGGTGTTCGGCGATAAACTTGCCAGATAGTTCACCGCGTCCGGGTAGCACGTTGATTACGCCGGGAGGAAATCCTGCTTCCTGGGCTAACTTTCCAAAGTAAAGTGCACTCAGTGGCGTCTCTTCACTCGGTTTTACGAGAATGCAATTCCCAGCAAGAAGGGCGGGAATCATAAACCATGCCGTGAGCACTACGGGGTAATTCCATGGGATAATACCAGCTACGACTCCCCAGGGCTCAACGTAGGTATAGGCATCTACTCCGGCTTCAACATGCATGATGTCGCTATCACCAAAGCGTGTCTTATGGGCTACCCCGACAAAATATTCGGCACATGCCCGTACGGTTCCCATATCACCCGCTGCTAGTTCTGAAACCTTTCCTCCGTTCAGGATTTCGCAGGCCATAAATACTTCTTTATCCCGCTCAAACAGTTCGACCAATTTCATGATGAGCGCGGCACGTTCTTCGACCGAAGTAGTGTTCCACCCTCCATGATAAGCGCGGTAGCCACTTTGAACCGCCAGGTTCACTTCGTCGTATCCCATCTCGGAAACCCGTGCGAGAACCTCCTTGGTGCCGGGGTTGATCACATCGATAACCGCGTTCATGGACCCGGGAACTTCTTCACCCCCAATAAGGCCCTTAAGTGGTTTTCCACCGTTCGAACAAAATTGCGTAAATTTGTCGGGTGCCGAGAAGTCATCGGCGGTGAATGCTTGAATAGTTTCTGGAGCGATAGTGGCTGTAGACATATTGGAGTCCTCTTTTTAATTGATAGAATTACAAATTCGGGGGTTCCTACTACTCAGTGCGCTGAGCAAAATTTCATCAATTAAAAAAAGCGTCTGAGACAAAACAATCCTTCAAGATTGTGGTTTCCCTACTACATCCATTATCGAGGGATAGTCGAAATATGCACACGCGATAAATGCCTCGGGTGTGTTTCAACCAACTTCAGGCAAGAGACAACGTTTTGATTAACTCGATAGCTTTTTCAGCCACGCCCATCCCAGCAGAGCAATTTCTTTTACCGTCAGGTTCTCCTTTGAAAGTGATTGCCAAGTGGAAAATCGAACAAGGTGGCGAGCCACAGATCTTAGCTGAGGATTGGATTTTCCATTCAATAGATCCAAAGTCAGCTTGTCTGCGATTGTGGAGAAATAATCATCGAACCCTTGCATGATAAGTCCCAATGCGGGTATCTCGGGTGCGTCTCTGTACACTTTCGTTAGCATTCCCTCCTTGTCGGAAAAATACGTGTTAATCGCGAGTAAGGCAGCCTGTGTCCGGTCATCGGTATCAACTATTTCGGCCCAATCTTCCTCGATGGGTGGAGGATTTTGCATCGACCAATGCCCGGAACAAGCCTGTAGCATGGCGGTTTCGTCCTCAAAGTGGCGATAGACCGTCAGTCGTTGAACTCCTGCCCGTTTTGCGACTGCGGCAATGGTCGTATTCTTGGGACCCACTTCTTGATGAAGCTCAACCAGAGCCTTAACAATTCGCGTTCGTGTCTTTTCCTGCGATTGGCGGCGCGCCGTTTGCACGTAGGACCGAGTCTGTTTTTTCATTTCAGTGAACATGTATGATTAATAAAATGATTGACAAGGCTATTTGAAAAGGCGATCTCTATTTAAGTAAACATTACTGTTTACTTAAATATATTATTTTAATCCCTATTCTTAATAGCTCATGACAACCATTGATGAAATCGCACCCGACGTTTACCGCATTAGCATTTATGTAGACCAGTTTGATCTGCAATTTAATCATTTTCTGGTCAAAGACGAAGAACCTCTTCTTTACCATGCTGGAATGCGAGGGATGTTTCCCGAACTCCTTGAAGCGGTATCGAAATTGATAGATCCTTCAACCATTCGATGGATTAGTTGGAGTCACTTCGAGGTTGATGAAGTAGGCGGACTCAACGATTGGCTGAAGGTAGCACCCAGGGCTCAGCCGCTTGCAGCTTGGTTGGAGCGCTAGTGAACTTGAATGACTTTGCTGACAGACCTCCTCGAGGCCTCGAAAAAGGCGAAATAATTGAGACCGGAAATCATCGGTTCCGTTTCCATCCAACTCCTCATCTTCCGCATGGTTGGGATGCGGGTATGTTATTTGAAGAAACCAACGGAACTCTGTTTTGTTCAGACTTGTTTCATCAAGTAGGAAAGGTTGAACCGCTTATTGAATCAAATGGACTACTTGATAGAGCGAGGGATGCCGTTGTTGGCTATCAGTCGGGACCTTTGATGGATTATATGCCCTACACGCATAACACCCATCGTATATTGAATGAGCTAGCTGATTTTAAACCCAAAACGCTCGCTATAATGCATGGCTCGACTTTCAGAGGCGATGGAGAAGAAATGCTGCGAAATCTCGATCCGATTTATAAAGAAGTATTCGGCGGGGGACTCAACTGATCAAGATTCTCACCCTTTTAATTTAATCGATTAGGTCAGATACGAGCCGCCGTTTATGTGCATGGATTGGCCGCTTACATGATCTGCGTCCGTGGAACAAAGAAAGGATGCCATCGCTGCGATATCTTCGACTTCTCCTAATCGACCGGTTGGAATAGTGCCGACGAGTTCCTCATAAAACTGTTCTGGAGACGTTCCGTCCCGTTGCTCCACATGCTTGGCGGTAGCCTCCAGCTATCGGTGTTCGAATGTGTCCTGGGCAAATAGCATTTACGTTAATCCCATGTTTTCCCAATTCTACTGCGAGCGAACGTGTGAGTCCCAGTATTCCGGATTTGGCTGTGCAGTAACCGACGTCCTGTCCGTATGCCATGAATGCCATCACGGACGATATATTCACGATACGTCCCCAACCTTGATTTATCATGTCAGGAATCGTTGCTCGTGCGCAAAGTAGTGGACCGGTGAGCATGACGGCCAGACTGGTGTGCCAACCGTCCAATGTTTCAGACAGTGCGGGGTGGATGCAAACAAGCCGGCATTGTTGATCAGTATGGAAATAGGACCACATGACTCCCATACTTTGGCCACGGCTTCCTGGACGCTTTCCTCGTTCGTTACATCCATAGTAACGGCAACGGAATTTCCACCTGATGCCTTGATCGCCTCAGCGGTAGTCTGAGCGTTGGATGAATCGAGATCCGCAATTACAACGGTGGCACCATCTTTAGCCAGGCGTTCAGCTATCGCACGTCCGATTCCTCGGCCTGCTCCAGTGATCAGTGCAACCTTGTCGTTATGGGTTCTTTGGGTCATGGTTTCTGTGTTTAGGTGTTGGTTAAATGGTCTTTTGATGTTGCTTTGAGCGTGAGGGGTCTATGGCATAAATGTAACGATTTCTTTCAATCTGACGAAAAATACTCCACCTGCCAACCCCGCTTTCCCCATAAAGATGCACTCAATCATCGCCTGGTTTGCCCGCAACGGAGTCGCCGCCAATTTGCTGATGGTTGCGCTGATTGCCGGTGGGATTTATGGTGCCAGCCAGATTGTTCTGGAAGAATATCCCGACCGACCTTTTCGCAGGATTGACGTGTCGGTGACTTACCGTGGATCCACACCGGGAGAAGTCGAGCAGGCAATTGTTACGCGGCTGGAGGAAGCACTGTTCGATATTGAAGGTATTGAGGAATTTCAAGGGAGAGCCAATGCGAGCAAGGGAACAGTTAGCCTGGAAATTGAGGATGGCTACAATCTGAGTGAAAAACTGGACGAGGTGACCAACCGGGTCTCCGCCATCCGGACCTTTCCCCCGGAAGCCGAGAAACCTCAAATCAATCTCTATTCCGTCCTGCAACGGGTTATAACTATCGTTCTATCCGGTGACTTGACGGAAAAGGAATCCAAGATTCTGGGGGAACAGTTGCGCGATGAAGTTTCTAACCTTCCGGATGTTTCCATCGTTACGCTCAAGGCGGTTCGACCTTACGAAATTGCGATAGAAGTCTCTGAATCCACGCTGCGCCAGTACGGCCTCACTTTCGACCAAATAGCCCGAGCCATAAGAACCTCTTCAGTGGATTTATCCGCAGGGAGTGTAAAAACCGAAACAGGCCGGATTCTGCTGCGAACCAATCAGCAGGCCTACCATCAGGAAGATTTCGCTTCGATCGTTGTTCTCACGCGGTCAGATGGCACTCAAATCCGACTATCGGATGTTGCAGATGTAAAGGACGGCTTCAGTGAAATTCCCATCGTCTCAAAATATAACGGCAAACGTGCCATCGCGATTGATGTTTACCGATCCGGTAGCCAAAGCGCCATTGAAATTGGTGAAAGCGTAAAAGCATTTATCGAGTCGAAACAGGCTCAGTTTCCTGAAGGGATATTCGTCGACTATTGGGACGATGATTCGGAACGGATAAAGGTCCGCTTAACGACTCTCAAAGATAGTGCTATCTTGGGCTTTGTTTTGGTGGTCATAATTCTCTCCCTCTTTCTTCGACCTATTCTGGCTTTCTGGGTGGCTCTTGGAATTCCCATCGCATTTGGAGGTACGTTTTTTCTACTCCCCTATATGGGGATTACTTTAAATATCGGCACCCTGATCGCATTTATCCTGACACTCGGAATTGTCGTGGATGATGCCATCGTGACGGGGGAGAATGTGTTCCAGCACATGCAGCGGGGAGGGAAGCCCTTGAGTGCTGCAATCAATGGAACCAACGAAGTATCCATTCCAGTGTTTTTTGGCGTGATTACAACGATGGTTGCTTTTTTACCTCTGTTCCTTTTGACGGGCACAAGGGGCGCCATTTACGGCAGTGTGCCTGTCGTGGTTATCCCGGTACTCTTTTTCTCCCTCGTAGAATCCAAGCTGATTCTTCCGGCCCATCTCAGCCATACTAAAAGCCTTAGAATTACCAAAGAGAAACTTGGACCGTTTTCCCGTTTTCAGCGTAGTATTTCTGGTGGCTTGGAACGTTTCATTTCCAAGTACTATCGACCCTTTCTTAACTACGTTTTGGTTCACCGTTATGTTACCTTTTCGGTTTTCTTTGGCCTGCTTCTTATTTTTGTAAGCCTGGTTCTGGGTGATCGAATCAGCTACCGATCATCCGTGAGTGCTCCGAGTGACACGACTACGATCACGCTCCTTATGCCGGCAGGAACCAACTTCGAAGTGACTCAGGAAAAAGTGAATATGATAGAGGGGATCGCTCTGAAATTTAAAGCCGACCTCAACAGAAAGTTTGGCACCACAGTCATAAAAAATGTTTTTGCTACGGCTGGAGGAATGCCGTTCCAGAATGCAGGTTATCAAACCAAGGGACCATCGGCCGGAGTCGCGGAACTGGGAGAGATTTTGATTGAACTCACACCTTCAGAATTGAGTGAGGTCAATTACAGCAGTAAGGATCTAGTGAACGAGCTGCGCGACCTGGTGCCACCTATTCCTGAGGCCGAACAATTTAATTTTTCCTTTATGAAGGATGAGTCACAGGTGCTGTCTTTCAACCTGGCTTTTCATGATGTGGAAAAACTCAAGGAAGCTTCGATCGACCTTCAACAGAAGCTCAACTCCTTTGCCGGGCTATACGATATCGAGGATTCGTATGAACGTTCCAACGAGCAATTCAACCTGGATCTAAGACCAGAAGCTGAGTATCTCGGTGTCACTGCCGTGAATCTTGCACAACAAGTGCGGACGGCCTTTTACGGTACGGAAGCGCAGCGCATCCAACGTGGCAGAGATGAAATCCAGGTGATGGTTCGTTATCCCGAAAAGGATCGAAATTCGCTGGCTTCCCTGAATAAAATGATGATTCGTACGGCCAATGGAACGGAGGTTCCTTTCGAAACCGTAGCAACTATCTCGACCGATAGAAGCCTGCCTTCAATTAAAAGAATGGATCGAAAAAGGGTCGTCACTGTTAATGCCAACGGTGATCCCGAAAAACTCGATGTCATGAGCATGGAAAATGAAATCCTGCTCGAATACCTGCCCCAATTGGTTGCGACTAAATACCCTGGCATGACTTTTGAAACGACCGGGAAAGCTGCCAAAATTCACAAGGACAATGCAAGGATGGTCCGAGGCATTTTTATAGTGATTGCGTTAATTTATGCAATCCTGGCCATTCCCTTAAAAAGTTACGTCAAGCCGCTTATTGTCATGTCCGCAATTCCATTCGGAGTAGTTGGAGGTATTGCCGGGCATTGGATAATGGCGTCCATATTTGGGTTTAATAATGGTAATCCGGTTCTCACTCAAACTTCGATTATGGGAATGATGGCACTGTGTGGAGTGGTGGTGAACGACAGTTTGGTATTAGTGGACTTTATGAACCAGCAACTAAAAAAAGGAATTCCAATTGGGGAAGTGGTGAGGCGTGCTGGCGAACGACGATTCCGGCCGATTCTGCTGACTTCTCTAACTACATTTTTCGGACTGATGCCTTTGATGTTTGAGGATAGCCCTCAAGCGGTATGGATGATCCCAATGGCCATTTCCCTAGGATGGGGGATAGTCTTCGCCACGACGATAACACTGCTGCTTGTGCCAGTGCTAATACTTATCTTCAACGATTTCCATCAGTTCATGTGCAAGCTTTATGAAATCGATCCCGGGGCGCACAAAGAAGAGGAGGAGCTGGCTTCAACCGGGAGCATCACAAGCTAGTGTGGTGTTACAGAAGTTTCTTAATATTTAATCTAACAACGTTCCTTTCAGTCGCTCTATCCGCCCCTGGCGGCAACAGGATCGCTATGCCAACAGAAATTCTGGGATGTCATCTTGCTTTGGCAAAGCCAAATCCTGTTACCGAAGGTATCAGGGCATGATTCTTTCTACGGGGTAAATCCCTGTCGGCGGTTTTGGCAAAACCGCCCTACCTGAGTTAGACAAATCTAGGGTAGGGACCGATCGCCGAGCGGTCCGCTTCAGATGACTCTTAACAAAAAGAGGCAACAATGCCTCGGACCTCACCGCAGGAAGAACCATATGGCGCCATCCAAGGTATCAAGCGATGCGATGTTGATGGATTTACATATTCGTGTGATTTCCAATACATCACTCTAACGCAGTTTGACTATTACTAGTCGCATCCAGGCTGATTTAGGCAGGGAGTCTGAACATGCCGAGCGAGCCGTCGTGGAATCGGCGGTTGTTGTATGCTTCGCTGTCGCCCATTGGGTTCTTCTGAGTCTGGATTGTGCAAGTAGCCATTGTGGTGACACCATGGACCAGGTGATTACCGCTCAACCTACAATCATGGGTGTCACCACCAACGGCTACATTCAGTTTTTGAACTCTAAGGTCATAGAATCGGGGGTCATCACTACTGTCCAAAATAAATTGAACCGTCGTTGAGCATTAGAATCGGGGGGTCATATCTTGGATTTCGACAAATAAACCTCAACCACCCAATCATTTTCAACGACGGAATAAGGTTAATATGCTGCAATTCGCAATGCACCGAAGAATCTAATCGGTCTTATGATCGCTACGTTGAGTCGGGCCTGCACTTGAGGACAATCTCAGACTGTGGCTATCCGACGGGATCGCCAGGAACTATAAACGATTTTGGAAAACAAAATTTACGGGTAGTAAAAATTCGCAGAAGTTATTGCCCAATTCCGACTAAAGTTAACGATAGTAGACTATGATCGAACGAGAGAAGGTGTCACTTTACCAACCTGATCAAGAGGATTTAATTTTCCCTGAAGAACCTTCCTTTGAAACCGCCGAGGAGCACAGGCAACATTTGAAAGTGCACCTCGCGGCCGCATGCCGGTTCTTTCACAAGTGTCGGTTTGATTTTGGTTTTGCAGGTCATCTGACGATACGAGATCCGGAACGGCCGGAACTTTATTGGACCAATCCGATGGCGGTGCCTTTTTCGAAAGTGTGTGTATCGAATTTGATTTTGGCCGACCACAAGGGAAAAGTAATTGAAGGTGACTTTGCCATAAATCAGGCCGGTTTTGTTTTGCACGGAGCAGTTCATGAAGAGCATCCCGAAATCCTGGCTATGTGTCATGCCCATACGGTTTATGGAACCGCCTGGGCCGCGACAGGCCGGGAGCTCGATCCCATCAGCCAAGATGCTTGTGCTTTTTATGAAGATCACGTGGTGATTGCCGATGAAGGAGGTAAGGTGGCTGTGGAGGCGAAGGCAGGTTATGAAGTATCGGCAGCGTTTGGAAACAACAAGGCGGCTATTCATCAAAATCACGGTCTCCTAACCGCTAGCCGACACAGTATAGATGCCGCGGCATTTTGGTTCTCAGCCCTGGAGCGCTGCTGCCAGCAACAATTAGTCGTGGAAGCTTCAGGTCTTAAACCAAAAATGGTCCCACCAGACAAGGCACGCTATTCTCATGAGCATATTGGAAGTGAGTATATCGGATGGCTACATTTCCAAACCGTGTTTGATGAGATATCATCCACTCAGCCGGATCTTTATGATTAAAGGATGCCGCCTTTGGGTATTGGGCTATTCTGAGTCTGGATTGTTCAAGTAGCCATTGTGGTGACACCATGGACCATTCGGTTACCTCTCTACATACAATCATTGGTGTCACCACCCATGCTACATTCAGTTTCTGAACTCTAAAACCAAGTCAGGTGGAAACATCGCTACTGTGTGATATACGCCGCACTATGAATTTCACTCATTTCCCGTCCATTATTAAGGATTTCGTCGACTTCCATGTAGGTTTCGGGCAATCCTCGAAAAAACTTTTATCTCAAACCCCATGAAACGACGAACATTTATAAAAACCGCCGGGCTGGCCACCGGCGCATCAACATTACCGGGGTGGTTTACCGAAGAATTATTGGCTCAACCCACCGTAGCCAAACCCAAGATGGCGAACGACAGAATCGGGATCGCATTGGTGGGTTGTGGTGGTCGTGGCACCGGTGATGCACGCAATGCCGCTTACTATGGAAACATGGTTGCGGTTTGCGATGTGGACGATACACAAATTGCCAAGGCAAAGGAGATTTGGCCCAAGGCGAGGGGGGTGAAAGACTTTCGAAAGGTGATGGAGATGGACGATGTGGACGTAGTGATCTGCGGGACGGTCGACCATTGGCATACCCTGGTTTCCCTCGCGGCGATGAGAGCAGGAAAAGACGTTTACTGTGAAAAACCACTGACCCTGTATATTGACGAAGGGAAGCATCTGGTTGAAGAAGAGAAGCGATCGGGTCGCATTCTCCAAACGGGAACCCAACAACGCAGCGATCCGAAATTCCGCCTGGCTTGTGAGTTGGTTCGGAATAAGCGGATAGGGGAACTAAAAGAAATCGATGTGTATTTGCCGGCCGGACAGCGCGAAGGCCCTTTTGCCCCCACGCCTGTTCCAAACGGATTTGATTGGGATATGTGGCAAGGTCAGACTCCGGCTTTGGATTATGTGAAAGAGAGGACTCATTTGTATTTCAGGTATTGGTGGGATTACTCAGGCGGGACTATGACAGATTGGGGCGCACACCATAATGATATTGCACTCTGGGCTACCGGCTTCGAACGAAGTGGCCCTGTCTCGGCAAAAGGACGAACGTTAGTAGACATGATTCCGGGAGGATTTACAGCGGCTAGCGAATACGAGTTGGAGTATGTTTATCCGAACGGCGTAGTCCATCGCTGTAAGAGTACCACTGCCAACGCCTGGAATGGGCGAGTCGTTAAACCCTTCGGCCAGCAGCACGGCGTTCGACTTCAAGGAACGAACGGTTGGATCTGGGTAACGCGAGGAGCTATCGAATCCAGCATTCCGGAAATCCTGACAGAACCATTACCATCAAACGCGGAGCGACTGTATGCGAGTAATGATCATATGGAAAACTTTATTGAATCGATACGCTCCAGGAAAAAAGCGATTTGCGATGCGGAGATTGGTCATCGGTCGTCCACTATGTGCCACCTCGGAGTTACCGCTGTTCGGCTGGGACGCAAATTGAATTGGGATCCGGTTAAAGAAAAATATATCGGCGACCCTGAAGCTGCCGCAACGGCGTCTAGAGAAATGCGCAAGCCCTGGGACTATTCTATGGTTTGAAAAAGATTGCCCCCCTTTCGTGGGCAACCAACACTGGGTGGGCATTGATTGGTTTTTCTACCTATGATCTGCCTTTGAATATGAAATTCAGCATTTTTATCGGAGCGATTCTTGTTGTTGCTGCTTCTGTGTTTGGTTTGCCCCCTGAACAGGTTGAATTTTTTGAGAATAAGATTCGTCCTGTTTTAGCAGAGACCTGTTACGAATGCCATAACAGCGTGAACAAATCAAAAGCAGGCTTGGCACTCGATTACCGGGATGCAGTTCTCGCGGGAAGTGATGAAGGTCCAGTGATTGTTCCTGGAAACCCAAAGGAGAGTGTGCTCATTTGGGCCATTCGTCATCAGGACGGTTTTGAAATGCCAGATACCGGTCCAAAGCTGGATGAGCATGTGATTGCGGATTTTGAAGAATGGGTCCGGATGGGTGCTCCCGATCCTCGAGACAAAAAACCGACGCAACTGGATTTGGACAATGCCGTTTCTTGGACTACCCTTTTAGAAAAAAGAAGTAAATGGTGGTCATTTCAACCGCCCAGAAAAGTGCGGCCTCCGGAAGCTACTATTGAAGATTGGAACGCAAGTGCGATTGATCGCTTTGTCTACGCCTCGCTTGAAGAGCAAAGCCTTGTTCCTCAGGCGGTAGCAAGTCCGGAAACATTGGTTCGGCGCTTGCATTTGATTCTGACAGGTCTACCGCCGAAAGCAGAAATTGTTGAGGCTTTTCTAGCGGATCCGTCCGAAAAGGCCTACTCCGCTTTGGTCGATAAGCTCCTCGCCTCCAAAGCCTATGGTGAGCGATGGGGTCGTTACTGGATGGATTGGTACCGATTCGCTGAATCACACGGTAGTGAAGGGGATCCGAAAATTCCTTACGCATCCATTTACCGCGACTATATCATCCGCGCTTTGAATGAAGATGTACCCTATGATCAATTGTTGAAGGAACACATCGCCGGAGATTTATTGAAGCGCCCACGGATCAATAAGGAGCTTGGGGTAAATGAGTCTGCGATTGCACCTGCACATTTTCGGATGGTGCCCTATGGCTTTGGTGTGGTCGATGCCTACCAGGAGCAAATTACCTATACGGATAATCAGATCGATGTAGTTTCCAAAGCGATGTTGGGGATCACCGTTTCATGTGCCCGATGTCATAACCATAAATTTGACCCAATCAGCCAGAAAGACTTCTACCGACTGTATGGCATCATGATCAGTAATCGTCCGGGTATCCGTAACGTAGATACTCCGGAAAAACAGGCACTTAATAAGCGAGCACTTGCAAGATTGAAACAAAAGATTCAACATGAGTTTACCGTCTTCTGGCTAGCTCATGTGGATGAAGCTGTTGAAAAGGTCGCTTCCATTTCTTTTCAGGAAACCGCCGAGGAGAAGAAAATAATTGCAGACCTTAATCAAGCTTCCAGAAAGCGGAAGACGGAATTACCAAGTGATCCGAATCTCCTTAATCTACTTTACTTGAAGAGAGAAGTGAGTCAGGTCGGCGAGTACCATCCTCTTGCACCGTTAAAGCTTTGGATCGATAAACCCGTTGATGAATTCGTGACAGAATGGAGCAAGCAAAGGGAGAAATACGCTCAAGACTTGAAGGATTACGAAGAGGCTAAAAAGAATGCGGCCTTTTATGCAGATCTCCGTGACCAGAAAACGCTCGATTCCTGGCTTTTGGAAGGAAATGGGTTAAGTTTCAAGCCGAGTCCAGCTGGATCGTTTGCTGTGGCCGGAGAAGGTTTTTATGCCATCAATGGCATTTTCCCTCGCGGTGTTTACAGTCACCTTATTTCCGATAAGCACAACGGCACCGTGGCATCGCCCAACCATATTGCTGATGGGGACTGGAGCTATATGCGGGCAGCAGGTCTCAATGGTGCGATTCGCATGTCTGCGCGAAATTACCCATTGGAACAGGGATTGCATCCCTATGAAACGGCTGAGACAGGCACCATGCAGTGGTTCCCGCTTAAGAAATACAAATTTTGGAATGAGGAACAGGTCCATTACCAGATTTCAACCCATGGCGACAAACCTGTTAACGGGGAAGAAGGACGCTCCTGGTTCGGTGTTACCGAAGTCATTGGTGGGAATGTTGAGTTGAAAGAATTGGGCAATCCTTTGTTCACCGTTCTTGAAGACGATATCGAGATTGCAGATCAAGCTTCTCTTTTGGAGGCTTATAAACAAGCCCTCGGGGAATCGATCCTTGCCTGGAAGAGGAATAAAATCACAGATGCACAGGCTGAATTCCTAAGCGCATTTATTCGTTTCAATATACTTCCCAATCGATTTGATACGCTCCCCGAAAAGCTACTTTCATTGGTCGGTCAATACCGTGAAATGGAAAATGAGATTCCCTTTCCGACTCGAGCTCCTGCCTTCCTGGAAGGCGACGTTGTTGATCAGCCGTTACTCATCCGCGGAGAATACAAAACACCCGATGAACTTGTGCCTCGCCAGTTCCTCGAAGTATTCGCCAACAAACCGTATAGCCAAAAAAGCTCTGGCAGGTTGGAGTTGGCAGAGGACATAGTTGGGAAAACCAACACTCTGAAATCACGCGTATTGGTTAACCGACTTTGGGGCTATGTTTTTGGGCGTGGCATTGTTTCCACCACCGATAATTTCGGACGCCTCGGTAAAGAGCCTACGCATCCGGAGCTTCTGGATTACCTGGCTTTGGATTTTGAGAAAAATGGCTGGTCGATAAAATATGCTCTCAGGCAAATGGTGACATCTCGGACCTTTCGTTCGGCAAGCACTGCTCCGCTGGGTGTGGCAGACAAGGATCCGGAAAACTTGTATCTGTCGCATTACCCGCCTCGAAGGTTGGATGCGGAGGCCATTATGGATTCGATTAACACTCTTGCTCGAGACGAGTTTGAACGCGGCGTTTACCTTACAGTAATCCGCAACCAACTAGATCCGTTTTTAACCACGTTTAATTTGCCGGTTCCCACGACGACGGTGAGTAGCCGCGACAGCACCAACGTGCCTGCACAGGCACTAAGTATGATGAACGGAGAATTTGTTCAGAACGCATCTGAGCAATGGGCTGAGAGTGTCAAAGTTGCGACAAAAGGTCAGTCAATGGAATCACAGATCGGCGCACTCTTTTTGGATGCCTTCGCGCGATCACCCAATGAAACGGAATTAGAGACTTTATCCGAATACTATAAGAGTTTAGAAGACTCGGATACGGCTCTTAAGAACATCGCATTTGCGCTAATGAACACGAAGGAGTTTATCTATGTCTACTAATCACTTTGATCGGCGCCAGTTTTTGAAACTATCTTCTCAGGGAGTCAGTGCTTTAGCGTTGTCGAGTTTGATAAACTCAGTTTCAGCGAGTACCTCTTATCTACCCAAGCTACACCATGAGCCGAAAGCCAAGTCGGTTATACTTCTCTACATGTCGGGTGGTGTTTCGCATATAGATTCATTTGACCCCAAACCATTGTTGAAGAAGATGCATGGCCAGCCCATGCCGATGAAGTTGGCCAGGACGCAATTCGATCAGATTGGAAACATCATGGCTTCTTTCTGGGAGCACAAAAAGTATGGAGAGTCTGGCATTGAGATGACGAATCTCTTTCCCGATATCGCTGAGTTGGCGGATGACCTGGCAATTGTAAGGTCGCTCACTGCCAAGTTTAGCGAGCATGCCCAGGGAAACTTTTTCATGCATTCCGGGTTTCCGTTCCTGGGTTACCCAAGCGCAGGTGCTTGGGTAAATTATGGGCTCGGATCTGAAAATGAAAACCTGCCCGGATATGTGGTACTACAGTCCGAAAATTCAGGTAGCCCCCACGGGGGTGTGAGTATTTTTGGAAATGCGTTTCTTCCAGCAACGAATGGTGGTTCAATTTTTAATGTATCCGGTTCAAAAGCTGTCCCAAATATAGCACCTTCGCTTCTGAAGCATGAGCAACGAAAAGCACTGGATATTATTAAGTCTCTTGATTTTGGATTTGCTGAAAGGACGGCTGCAAAAGACGCAGTAATGTCCTCGGTAGAGAACGCTGAGACAGCCTATTTGATGCAGGAAGCAGTTCCAGAGCTCACTGATATCTCTGGTGAGTCGGAAAGCACCTTGGACATGTACGGAGTGAATGATTCGGTGTGGTATAAATCCGAATATGCACGTCAATGCTTGATGGCGCGACGTCTTGTCGAGCGTGGTGTACGCTTTGTGGAACTATCTTGCTGCCCGTTTGAAAAGGGCGTTCAACGCGCAAATCCGTGGGATCAACATAACAAGATCGAGATAGGGCATGGGGCCATGGCTTCGCAGGTCGATAAACCGATTGCTGCCTTGGTCCAGGATTTGAAACAACGTGGGTTACTTGAGGATACGCTTGTCGTTTTCACGGGAGAATTTGGGCGCAACCCCTTTGCTCAAGGTATTGGACGAGACCATAATCCGCAAGGCTTCAGTGCCTGGTTTGCGGGAGGTGGAGTAAAAGGTGGAACAGTTATGGGTGCTACCGATGAGTTCGGCTATAATGCCGTGGATAAGGTTTCAAATATCTATGAGCTATGGGCCACAGTGTTACACCTTTTAGGAGTCGACCACGAGCAGCTGACTTTTCAATACGGCGGACGAAACTTGCGACTAACTGATGTGCACGGAAAAGTCTGGCACGATATTATCGCCTAGATTTCTTGTTTCGCGGTAACCGGTTTTGGGGCAACAGGCGGTTTAACCATATTGTAATTCGTATGTTTCGGCTTGGGTCCGGTTGGTGGTTGAACCCCTTGTAAAATCATAACTTCTTTGATCGCATCAACGGTGGCAAACGACGGCTTGAAATTCCCTGGTCGAAACCCTTCCGCAATCAATAAGGGCGTCCGATTATTTTTATTCTTGGAATTCCAAATTTCTATTTTGGCACCTTGCTCATGTAGATATCTCACAACCCCTGGTGCGTTTTTATAAGCCGCTCCATGCATGGCAGTTTCACCGTTTGCATCTACTGTATTTAATTCAGCGCCAAGTGAAAAAAGAAATTTCACAGCTTCAAGGCACTCCGTAACCGAACCTGCTTCTTCTTCAGGAGCAGTACTCCCGATGCCTGCCGCAACCATCAGGGATGTGCAGCCGTCCTCATTGGGGATGAAAGGATCCGCTCCCAATTCCAATAATAGCTTCATGTAAGAAAGGTCAGCTCGGTCAGAAGCCATAAAAAAGGGTGTTGCACCTATGTTACTAACGCGACCATTTCCACCTTTACGACCTCGGGTAAGCTGGGCGTTTACGTCTGCTCCAAATGTCACCAGTTCGCGAATGAATTGTTCGCTATTTCGCCTGCCAGAGCCATGAGGAGGTGGAGCCCCATTGGCCGACTCGCCAATATCCGGCTTGCGGATCCAGGTCAGGGCGTGAAGTGCAGAATAGCCGGTTCTTTGATCATTGGGGTCAGCGCCCGCTTCAAGGAGCTCAACTGCCAAATCGTAATGGCCATTTTCAACGGCGAGAATCAATGGGCTAGTGCCGTTCATTACACCCTTATTATATGTCTTTTCAAAATTCATTGCTCCGTTGGCGTCTTCTCCAAGCTCGAGGAACAATCTCACGATCTCCGCGTGTCCTTCACGAATCGCAAAGTAAAAGGGGGTGAATCCAAATTTTAAAGGCGTTTGGTAATCCGCACCCACTTCAATCAATTTTCGAACGACATCAACATGTCCTTCTGCCGCAGCCCACATGATCGCCGTTTGACCTTCACGTTCTCTCGCATCGAAGTCTGCACCTGCTTTCAGCAGCACTTCAACCGCGCCTAGCTTCCCGGTACGAGATGCAGTCATCAATGCCGTCTCGTTTCCAACAATTTTCGTATTGGGGTCAGCGCCCGCTTCAAGAAGCTGCTGAACGATGTCTCCATTACCATTCACACATGCAAGGTACAGCGGCGTGACACCGTAACGATTTGGGGCAGTTGCATTGGCCCCGCGATCAATCAGTAGTTTCGAAAGTTCTGTATTATCTTGTTCAGCGGCCCAGTGCAGAGCTGTCATGCCATCAATCTGCGGTTCATTGACATCGATGTCCTTGGAAAGAAGAGCTTGTATCTGGAAGGTCTCTCCTTTCTCGACAGCATCGGCAAGCGAGGCTGAGTCGGCGTTGAGAGAAATCCGAAAAGTAAACCAAAAAATCGAAATCAATAGTTTATGTTTGAACATATGCTAGATGGGTGAGGCGTTTACACTGACAACGGCACAAACAGGTCATCCACTTTTCCAGTACTATCGGCAAATGATTCGATGTTTACGCCGACCTTGTCTAACAAAGAGAGGTGGAGGTTTGCCAAAGGTGTGACATCCTTGAAGCGGATATGACGATTACCTTGCATACCGCCGGCTGCTCCGCCAGCCACTATGATCGGGAGATTCGTGTGGTCATGAACGTTGGGATTGCCGATACCACTTCCGTAAAGGATTAAAACGTTATCGAGCAGCGAGCCATTGCCTTCAGGAGTATTCTTCAGCTTCTCCAGGTATTCGGCAAACAATGACACGTGAAAGGTATTGATTTTGGACATGCGTTCGATCTTTTCTGGATCGTCCCCGTGGTGTGAAAGCGGATGGTGGGGATCGGATATCCCAATCTCAGGGTAAGACCGATTACTGGTTTCTCGTGCAATCTGGAAAGTGGAAACGCGAGTGATATCACCTTGGTAGGCGAGAAGCTGGAGGTCGAACATCAGGCGAGCGTGGTCCGCATAGGCTGCTGGAACACCCATCGGTCGATCCAAGTCGGGGAGGGGATTGTCTTTTGTATCCGCCTCGGCTGTTTGAATGCGACGTTCTACTTCTCGCACAGAATCCAGATAGTCAGAAATACGCGCCCGGTCGTTGGCTCCAAGACTTCGTTTTAAGGAATTAATATTGTCCGCAATTGAATCGAGGAGGCTCGCACGTTTACGCAAAGCGGTCTGCCGTTCTTCAGCTGTGCCCCCTTCTCCGAACAGGTTTTCAAAAACGAGGCGTGGATGCGCTTCGGCCGGAAGAGGTGTTGTTGGCGATGACCAGGAAAGGTTGTTTTGATAAACGCAGGCGTACCCGTTATCACATTGACCTGTTAACTGTAGCAGATCCATGGCGAGCTCGAGTGAAGGGAGTTGCGTCGCCTGCCCGATTTGCTGAGCGGCTAATTGATCTGCCGTTGTTCCCAGGTAGTAGTCGGAACTTTCCGTTACCTTCGCTTTTGCGGCGCTTAGAAATGATGAATTCGACGTGGCGTGAGAACCGGGATAGGCGTTTCTCAGTTCCATGTTGGTTAAAATAGTCGTCTGATTTTTGACCGGTTCCAGTGAATTGAGGATGGGTGATAATTTTTCTAAAGTTTTTTCGCTCTCTGGTGTCCAGCGAGATTGGTCACAGCCCATGGGCATGAAGACATATCCTAGTCGTTTGACAGCCGTTGCCGGCGTATTGACCGATGCAGTTGCCGCTGGAACCATGGAATCCAAAAGTGGCAAGGAAAGGGATGCGCCTACTCCTTTAAGAAAGGTTCTACGGGGTATGGATTTTTTGGTGATGAATCTCATGGCTTTGTGATGTTTAGGGATTGATAGAGGCTATTTCGTCTTCTGACGTAGCTCTCATCTGAAAAGGAACACTATTAATAATACCTAGAATGACGGAAGAAAAGCGATAATCATTTGCTTTAGCTTCTTTTACAATTTTTCGCACAGCAGGAGCGTCGTACACTTCAACGCCTCTGCCTAATCCAAATGTAAGCAGTTTTTCACTCAAGGTTCTAACAAATAATTCGGGGCGCTGGAGAATGCCATCTTCGAGGTTTTCAATCCCTACAAAGACGTTTCCGTCGGGAAGTCCCCCTGATGCGTCAACCGGTTCTCCAAACTCATATTCTCGCCATCGGCCTATCGCATCGAAATTTTCAAGAGCAAACCCGGGAGGATCCATCAGATTGTGACAACTCGCGCATGCCGGGTTGGCCCGGTGTTGCTCAAGACGTTGCCGCATGGGTAGTGATGCATTTACTTTATTTTCGTCCAGGGAAGGGACATCTGGCAGGGGTGGCTTAGCTGGAGTTCCCATGATATTTTCCAAAACCCAATTCCCTCGAATCACCGGAGAGGTTCGTGTCGCATAAGAGGTAACGGTCAAAATACTTCCGTGTCTTAGGATACCGCCTCGGTGGTATTGCGGTTCGAGTTCAACCCTGCGAAAACGACTGCCAAAAATATTCGGTATACTGTAGTGATGAGCGAGACGTTCATTCAGGTACGTGTGGTCGGCCTTAAGTAGACTCAATACATTTTTATCTTCACGAAGGACGTCCTCGAAAAATAGTTCAGTTTCTGTACGAAATGCCTGGCGCAAGTTATCATCGAAGTCCGGAAACAACCTCAAGTCTGGTGTAACCGAATCCAGATTGCGGAGATGGAGCCATTGATTTGCGAAATTATTCACTAAGCTGATGGACTTCTCGTCTGCCAGCATACGGCGGACTTGTTTTTCAAGCACAGCAGGTTTTCTGAGGTTACCGGCTATCGCTTCGGCAAGTAGTTCGTCATCGGGTAAGCTGCTCCAAAGGAAAAATGAAATGCGGGAAGCGAGTTCTAGATCACTTATTTCATAAGCTTGCCCTGGTCTACTTCGTTTTGGTTCTCGTTCGATTCGAAAGATAAACTCGGGGTTGACGAGGATCGATGAAAGGGCTGCCTCAATACCCGCTTCAAATCCTTGTTCCTTTTCGGCTTCCCGATAAAAAGCTAAGGGCCTTTTCAGGTCCTGCCTCGACGTAGGGCGGCGGTAGGCACGTTTCATAAGCGCGGTTAGGATTTCCCGAGCTGCCGATTCATTATCCCGATTGTTTTCCGGGTATTTTATAAATATTTTCTTTCTACTGGGTGTGTCTCCAGCGCCCAGCGGATTAAATGGTCCCGTGATGGAAACCTGATAAACCGCTGGTGACAAGCGGGGGTGGCGATGAAAATTGAAATGGGCTTCAAAGGGTTGACGCTTATTTTCTAACAAGGAGGTGGGGTTTTTAATGAAAGTTACTCCAAGGTTGTGGGGTCCGGCTGTTATGTAGCTACGTACTTTGAGATGCTTATCCAGCATACTATGGTCTCTTCGCTCTTTTGATGGGGCTACCGTGAAACGTTTGACAATCGCTTTATCCAGAAGGATCTCCATTTCATGTGATTCGTTAAGTCCTTCGACATGCTCATTGCGGTCCCGCGCGAGACTGACTTCTATTTCGTATTCGCCGTCTTGTGGAAACGTATAGGGCAACAGGGTTCCGCCCCGGGTACCGATCGGTAAGCCTTCCACATGTTTTTCCTGAGTCACTTCCGCCGGGATCCGAATGGTGTGTCCTTGAGGTTGATTCAGGGGCGTACCCACGGCCAGTCGACTGATTTTTTGTGCTGCAGAAATATACCGGTCGAGCAGGCTTGGCGAAAGATTGCCGACCGTAATATTATCAAACCCATGGCTTTCTTCATCGTTCGGAAGCAAACTTGTAGCATCGATTTCCAGTTCGAGTAGATCCCGGATTGCATTTTGATACTCTGTGCGATTCATACGCCGAAAGGTATCCACACGCCCGGGGTTGGGATGCTTCTTCGCAGCCAAATCGAGGGTCTCCGATAATTGAGACACTACTGCCTCATACGTTTCCTCGCTGGGTCGTTTACGATCAGGAGGAGGCATCTGGCGTGATTGAAGCCGGGTTATGACATGCTCCCAAATCTCAGGGTTTTCCGCAATCTCGTCCGATTGTACCATCTCCAGGTTCAACCCTCCTTCTGTCTCATCCGCGTTGTGGCAACTGATACAATATTTGTTCACCAGCAGTTGGTTCGATGAGATGACTCCTTCATGGATATTCCGCGAACTGAGTTGTTCTAGAGCAGTGTTGATCCATTTTTCTACCTCAACGTATTCCTCCTCACTTGGGCGCGGTTCATCCGGTTGATCTACAGGCGGCATTTCCCTTTCAGCCAGCATCCAGGATACTTCGTCCCAGATGTCGAAATGCTCCCCCATATCAGCACCAAGGAGACTTTCTAGATCCAATTCTCCTTTTGTCTCTTCAGGGTTGTGGCAATTAATACAATAATTTGTGACTAGCTTGTGTAAGGGAGATTCAATGGTCAGTGACTGTCCGGTTAGGAATCCTGGCAAAGACAATGTAAGCAGAATCGCTGCAAATGCATGCGAACGCCGGCAGTTTGAAAAAAAAAGTGTTATTGCTCTTTGGGGCATTTATTTTCCGATAAAACGGCTATTTTGGTATAATTAGAGGAAATCTTAGGAGGCAGTAGCGTGATGAGGACTGTATTGGACTTCAAGTCCTTAAGCAGCTCGATTTTCCCTATCTTAATTATCCTAAAACGGAGGTTCCGTGCCTCCATGGATCAAAGTTTTCCGCAGACTTTCACTAATTCTGACTGGATGCCTTGGATGTTTTTTTCTGTATTCGGGAAACCCCAAGCAGAATTACCTTCAATCAAACAGGGACCTTCCGGGGTAATTGCAATGTCCCAGCCAACCGAACGCATGTTATTCATTGCTCGCGATGCCTTCAACGCCAACTTGCATGTCTCTTCCCATAATGGGATTTTTGCACCCTTAAGGAGCACGCCCGTTTCTGGATGATGAGTGATGATTTCGAAACCAAACTGATTTTTACCGCTTTTATTCGGTGCTTCGATGGTACCGGTTTCAAAGTTCATTTCTGCTTTAATTCCTCCATGTACACCCCAATTGAAATTATCAATCTCCCTGCCAGTTCCAGGAAATTTCATGTGAGCGAAAATGATTCGGTCAGTGCCCGGTCCTTCCCGAATTAAAATGAGTCGGCAGGTTGTCAAAACATCTATCTTAAATTGCTCGATTAGTGTAGGATGGTTGTAGACTCTTTTCTGAATAATGGCTGGGCAAATGGTGTAAATCTCTTTGAGTTTTTCGCGGAATTCAATCGGGCTCATCGAGCCGAATTGGGAGCTTTCAATTTTGCCATTTCCCTTGCGAAACAAATAGACCAAATTTCCTCCATACCCGAATTGAGGTTTAACAACGAACTCATCGCAGACACAGGCGTCCAAAAATTCTTCCCAAGTTAGGCCTGATTGTGTCTCCTCCTTTATGCCGTGATATCCTCCGCCCGGATTAAAGATTCCGCAAATTGCCGGAGTGCTTAGATTTTCCATTAAACAGATTTTGGCAAATCTGATTTTGTCATCGGTTTCGGCTATGTGTTCCGGAGGATTTAGAAAGTGAGTATATTTTGCGTAGTGTTTACCGCTCCAAACCGTTTCTGGTGTTATCCTCACCCCCGGTTTAAGTAAGTTCCTTTTTCTAGCCTCGTTTATCCTATACCCATATACGACCCTTAGATAGATTAGCTTAATAAAACGGGTTATTGCAGAACATTTATAGTGGCAGGCAGCTTGCTTGGATGCTGTCCAAGCGTCTTTTAGGTGTGGCATCGTATATGACGATTAGTGACTGGAACTATTAACTGGCAAATTAAATATGGGAATCGACACTAGTCCGCAATTTAGAAGCGACAGATAACACGCATGCTTTTTTGCTAGATCCGAAGGACCAGGCTTCTAATGTCCCCACCATGGAACAACCGTTTTTAGAAGAAAACTTTCGCATTCACTGGAGTCGATTGACACCGGATCAAGTTGAGGCGGATATTTCTCATGCTCTTCAAATTGCTCAGGCGAACATCGATTCGCTCGCAGGTGAACTACCTGAACACCTAACTTTTGAGAACACATTGCTTGCGCTCGAAGAGGCCGATTCCCAACTGAGTGTTGCCTGGGGGAAAGTGGGGCACCTTAATAGCGTGAAAGATTCGAAAGAGCTTCGGGACGCATACAATGCCATGCTGCCCAAAGTATCTGAGTTCAGTGCGAAGGTTCCTTTGAATGAGGGGCTTTGGAAACGCATAAAGGCTTACTCTGAATCAGAGGAAGCACAATCGCTTACCGGAATTCGCAAACGGTTTCTCGATGAAACGGTGGCCTCCTTCAAAAGCAGTGGTGCGGATCTACAACCGGAGAAGAAGCAACGCATGGAAGATATACAAGCTGAGTTGGCAATGTTGACCCAAAAATATTCTGAAAATTGTCTCGATGCGATCAACGCCTGGGAATGGATCGTGGAGGATGAAGCCGATTTATCAGGCCTACCGGAATTGGCTGTGGCGCAGGCCCTGCAATCTGCAAAGTCGAAGAAACTTGGTTCGGAAGATCTACTCAAATGGAGATTTACGCTTCAGGCCCCATCGCTCATGCCTGTTCTCAAGTATGCGGATAAGGAAGAACTTAGAAAAACCTGTTGGCTTGCCTACAATGAAGTTGGGACTAGGGAACCTCATGACAACCATGACTTAGTCGGGCAGGTACTCTCACTCCGCCAGGAGAAGGCCGAACTGCTCGGGTTTGCGAATTTCGCGGATCTTGTTCTCGAACGTCGCATGGCGCATGACGGTAGTCGGGCTCTTGCATTCGAAGATGAGATGCATGCGAAAATAAAATCCAGATTCGATGAGGAGAACGCAGAGTTGGATGCTTTCCGTTGTGAGCAACTGGGTATTGAACGCGAGTATATGGAGCCTTGGGACGTGGCTTACTGGGTGGAGAAGTACCGACAATCTAAGTACGACTTTGATGAAGAAGAGCTTCGACCTTATTTTCCGGTTGATTGCGTGTTGGATGGGATGTTTGAGATCACTCAAAAATTGTTTGGGGTTACCATACGCGAAGCCGAGGCGATTTACTCGGAGTCACCCTCCGATACAGATTCAAAAAACGGGTACGAAGTCTGGAATGATGATGTGAAAGTTTTCGAACTGTTTAGTGAAAACGAAGAACACATAGGTAGTTTCTATACGGACTGGTTTCCGCGTGAATCGAAACGCAGTGGCGCCTGGATGAACTATTCGATTACCGGTGACCGCTCAAATGGGAAAAAAGAGCCACACCTGGGAATGATTCACGGCAACATGAGTCCACCGACCGATGGGAAACCGGCTCTTCTTTCCCACCGCGATGTTGAGACGGTCTTTCATGAATTCGGTCACCTGATCCATCACCTTTTTGGCGATGTGGAAATCAAGTCGCTCAATGGCGTCAATGTTGCCTGGGACTTTGTGGAGCTGCCATCACAGATTATGGAGAACTGGTGCTGGGACAGAAAGGGGCTTGATCTGTTTGCCCGGCATTATGAAACCGGTGAGACCATTCCCGAAGAGCTCTTCCAAAAAATGTTGGCTGCAAAAAATTTCAATGCCGCCTCATTCGCCATGCGGCAATTGTCATTCGGGAAAATGGACCTGGAGCTACACTTGCGATACTCTGAGCTTCAAGACAAGGAACTCGAAAGCGAATTGGAGAAGATCCTTGAACCTTACTCGGCAAAGCGAAAACGGAAAGTACCTGTTTACCTCTACAACTTCGGCCACCTTTTCTCTGACCCAACCGGATACGCTGCTGGTTATTATTCCTACAAGTGGGCGGAAGTCCTCGATGCCGATGCGTTTACCCGGTTTGAAAAGGAAGGTCTTCTGAATTCCGAGACGGGTAAAGATTTCAAAGACAAAATACTCTCCAAAGGAAACTCGGAAGATCCCTATAAGCTCTTCACTCATTTTATGGGCCGAGAGCCTGATCCAGATGCCTTGCTCAGGAGAGAAGGGTTGTTATTAGGTTAAAAGGATGCCTCGCTGAGTCGTCCGATGTATACGGCGTTTCCCATCGGCTCGGCGAGCGAACCGGTACTTTTATCGACTATATCCGTTTTAGAAGGATGTCCTTAAATTCTACTTTCACGCCCGGATCATGGATTTGTAGTCCGATGGAACCTTCCGCAAAATAATTACTGAAGTTATCTGTGAACTCAGAGGAGAGTTTGCTGTTAATATAAAAACTAAACGAATTCCCAATTGCGATTACGTGAACGTGATTCCATTGATCCATCTTGACGTCCTCTTTGGTTAAAGCATTTGGAATTGTGGTGTGTTTTGTTTCGCCGTTAGGAAAGATAACGAGCTTTGTCCCGCGTCTGCAGGGGTACTCTTTGCGGGTTGCAAAATGGAAATCCCAGGCTCCCAGGATGTGAGATCCAATGCCTGGATGACCAATGTCTGCGTGGTAAGCCTCGAAGAGTCGTTTTCCTGTATGGTCCTGGCGAATTCGGATATCGACGCCAGTGTTTCCCTTTCCGTTTAAACGATAACTGAATTTGAGCTCGAAGTCACGTAGATCGTGGTCATCATAAACTAGGAACACCTGCTGCTTTTGCGTGCTATTGCCCAAAATAACTCCCTTTTCAACTGACCAATCATTGGCACTCGTTTCTGGTGCCGCAGTCCAGCCCGAAAGTGTTCTTCCGTCGAAAATTGACTCGAATCCACTTTCACTAGTGCCATACGACTTAGATGCGGTGAAAGAAGCACATAGAATAATCACAATAAAAAGTTGGATACGAATCATCCGCTATTTTTAAAACTGCGAGTGTGTCAAAGTCCAGAATAAGGGCGAATCGGGCTTTTGTTTATGTGACAAATGGACACGGAAACTACGGAAACGGGACAATATGAGTGAAACCAAATCGGAGTTCACATCGGCAACGCTTCTGAATAGTATGAATTGTCAACGAGTTAGGAAAATTATGCCGTGCTTTTGAATTGGAACCTTGTTTGCTTGTTTGATATCTAAATTAAAAACTACTTAAACCAATTTCATTATGATTCATACTACTCAATTTGCATTTATGATTTTGCCGGGAGGGTCCGGGATCATTCTTTTCATAGCCGCATTTGCATTCGCGATGTGGGCGCAGGCAAAAGTTAAATCTGCCTACCATAAATATTCCAAGGTTCCATCTCGTGGAGGCATCACCGGTTATGAAGCAGCAGAGGCTGTCATGCGCAAAGCCGGGATAACCAATGTCGAGATCGTCCAGGTTCCCGGTGTACTTACGGATCATTACGATCCCGTAAATCGGAGGCTGGCGTTGAGTGATCACAATTACAGAGGCTCGAGCCTTGCGGCGATCGGAGTGGCTGCCCATGAAGCAGGTCACGCAATCCAACACAAGGTGGGATACTCAATGATGAACATTCGTCAAACGATGGCACCAGTGGTAAACATCGCTGCGGGGTTTTTGCCCATCGTCATTTTTGGTGGATTGGTCCTCCGGCTACTTCCTTGGGGGTTGGCCATTGATTTGGGCATTATTATATACGCACTCCTCACTCTGTTTCATTTGGTAACTTTGCCGGTTGAGTTTGACGCAACCAAGCGAGCCAAACTCGAACTCGATAGTTTGGGGATTATTTCTGCCGACGAGGCTCCAGGAGTTGCCAAGACTTTAGACGCAGCTGGTTGGACCTACGTGGCGGCGTTTGCGAGTTCGCTAATGAACTTGGTTTATTTGATTCTGATACGTGGCCGGAACTAATTGCCGAATTTGTAATTTGATTGAACCGAAGCCTGCAAGCAGTGTGTGGGCTTTCTTTTAATACTTTACCCACCCAGAGCCAGCATGTCGGAAATCTGCGATTTCCGGATGAAAAATTTCGGCAAGTATCTCAGCGGACTCAACAACTCTGGGGCCTGGTCTGTTGAAGTAATGATTCCCATCGGTGATGTACAATTCACCGCTTTGAACAGCTCTCAGTGATTGCCAAGTTGCAGTCTGTAGCGCCTCATCCATTTCGGATCGATTCTTCTCAATATCCCAACCGCAGGGCATTACGACGATTTTGTCCGGATCTGCTTCTACCAATTTTGACACATCTATTTTAGGAGTATGTTCATTAGGAAGGCCGAGAAGATCTTGTCCTCCTGCCATGTGAACCAGATCCGGTACCCAATTGCCAGCTGCCATGAATGGGTCGATCCATTCAACGCAAACTACCTTGGGTTTCAGAATGATTGGGGATGTTAGTTGTGCCAGTTTTTTCAACCGTTCTCGCATTTTTGAAACCAGCGCTTCGCCTCTGTTTTTTGCTTCTAAAGATTCCGCGATCTCGATGATGCCGCCATAGATATCCTCAAGACTATTGGGTGCTAATGATACTATTATTGGGGAAGAACTTATGAGTTCTTTCGCTGCGGCTTCCACATCTTTAAAACTGACTGCACACACTTCACATTGATCCTGGGTAATGATATGAGTGGGACGCAAGCGTTCCAGCTCATCCGCAAATACCCTGTATACGGAAATCGCATTTTGCAGAGTATCCTGGACGCGCTGATCTATTTCCGAGCTAGTTCCGTCTAAATCGAATTTTGCCTCTGAACATGCTGGTAGATGCTGAATAGATTGAGGGTAGTCGCATTCATGCGAACGCCCGACTAATTGATCCTCGAAACCCAGTGCACATATAGTTTCAGTGCTACTTGCGATTAAGGAAATAATTCTTGGGTCACTCACCACCAGATTTAAGTTCTGATCGAAATAAATGCCATCGCTCCTCTTTTACTCCTGAGCGATGTGTCTCTTGACGGCACAACTTAAACATGAGGTCTGAGAGTCGATTTACAAACTGAAGAATACTAGGGTCGAGCGGATCGACTTGGTTTAGTTCTACCAGATTTCTTTCAGCGCGTCTTACCACGGTTCTAGCTACATGACATAGGGCCGAAATCTCTGTTCCACCTGGCAGGAGGAAATGCTCGGTTACGCTTCCTAGGGATTGTTCAATGGCCGCCATCCATTCATCCATTCGTCGAGCGGCTTCCTCCGGTAACGGTAAGGAGGGTGTCTTTGCGGTGGATGGTGTGGCCACATGACTCATGAGATTCATTAGCTCTGTCTGTATGCGGCGCAGCGGTTCTTCCCAATCATGGGTGTCTGATAGTTTGCTGCGGAGTAATCCTAGAAAGCTGTTAGCTTCGTCAAGATCGCCCAGGCAATGGATGCGTATATTATTCTTGGGTACGCGAGTTCCATCAAATATGCCGGTGGTTCCTTTGTCTCCAGCTCCTGTAGAAATGTTTCCTTTCATGGGATCTAAATGGGTTCTGTTTTACTTTTGCGTTCGAGCCAATTTGTAAAGCTCTCCAGGGACTCGAACAAAACTTCATCTTTTCCGAAAGTGACCGTCCACTTGTTTGTGGACGGGTGTGTTGAAATTTTGATTTCCAAATAAGCGGGTTCGGTTTCGCTTAATCCGTATCCCAAGCGTTTGAGCGCGCGTTGAGTCCATAGATATTCCGGACCTTCGCCGCTCAAGCGCGCATGCAAACATGGCTTTTGACGGGCTTGGAAGGAGCCTTGGCTTGAGTCCCAATCGAGCGCTTCACTTCCGAAAAGCTCATTTAGTTTTCCTGTTAATGCCAGGTGTTCAGGTGATCCCGTGGAAATGCTCCCATCCTCTGAAAGCAGCCACAACTCATCTGCACATTGTAATGCGAGTTCGAGGTCGTGACTGGAAAGCAAAATGGACATGGATTCCTGATGCGCCAGGTTACGAAGGGTATGTATTAATTCGATCCGCCTTACGATGTCGAGAAAGGCCGTCGGCTCATCAAGTAGCATAATGGGTGACCCTTGTGCTAATGCACGGGCCATTAGGACTTTTTGCCGCTCACCATCACTTAGTTCTCCAACGTGCCTTTCTGTTAGTGAGTCTGCTTTGGCCGCCTTGATGGACCAATCAATTTTTTCATGGTCGATTTCAGTCAAAGAGCCATTCCAGCGAGTGTGAGGGTGGCGACCCAATGCCACGAATGAAAAGACGGAAAAGATTCCGACCGGAAGCATGTCAGTTAACACCAGGCTCACCATTTTTGCCCGATCTCGGGGTTCTAAATCTTCGATAGGAGTGTTGTTTAAAAGCACCTTACCTGCCAGGCTTGGTTGAAGTCCTCCCAGGGTGCGGATCAAGGTGGATTTGCCGGTTCCGTTGGGTCCAAGTAGGCATACGAACCGTCCGGGTTTCAATTTAAGATAGAGCTTGTCAGCAATCAGTCGGTTTTGTCGTTTAGCTGCATAGCCGATTGTGAGACCTTTTGCTTCTAAAGTTACCTCTTTTGAATTCATTTCCCAAAAAGGTTTCGCAGGCTACCCTGCTTGATGAGTGCTACAATAATCACAGGTGCTCCGAAGAGGGCAGTGATGGCGTTGAGTGGCAAGACGGTACTGTAGCCTGGAGCCTTGGCGATAAGGTCCGCTCCAAGAGCAAGGCTAGCTCCGGCTATTAGTGAGGCAGGAATGAGCAATCGGTGAGCGGAGGTCTGAAATAGGTAACGGCAAAGGTGGGGTGCAGCGATGCCTAGGAATCCGATGGGACCACAGAATCCCGTTACCGTTCCAGCCAGGACAGAGGCAGCTAAGAGACAGAAAAAGCGTATTCGCCTAACATGAGTTCCCAGACTGGCAGCATAGTTTTCGCCCATCAGCAAAGCATCCAATGGTTTCGATAGTAGCAGTGTGGATAGCGTCCCTATCAATATAACCGGGAGGAATACGGAAAGTTGACTCCAGGTAACGTTTCCGAAATTGCCGAACGACCAGGTAATGAACGACTGAAGTTTAGTCGGCATACTAAAAAACATGAGCAGGCTAACCACAGCCCCGACTCCGTAACTTATCATGAGTCCAAGGATGAGAATCGACATCACGTCCATGCTTCGGGCCAGAATCAATATAAGGAGTAAGACTCCTGCTGAGCCAGTGCTTGCTGCTACAACTACTAGCAGGTTCCCACTGAGTCCCAATCCTTCCGTTAAAGCGAGTCCAGCTGGAGCTACGACTAGAATGACTATCGCCACACCTAGACTTGCTCCCGAATTCACCCCGAGTACGAATGGGTCAGCCAAAGGATTGCGAAAAATAGTCTGCATCAACAATCCGGATGCTGATAGTGCTGATCCCGAGAGCAGAGCGGTCAATGCCTGTGGGAGTCGAAAATCTACCACAATCTGTTTTAGCACTGGGTCAGCCGATGAACTGCCGGTTAGTATTTGAAAAAGATCTCCAAACGAAATCAAAACGGAGCCTAGGCCCACATTTGCCACGAAAAGCCCCAGCAACAACCAGGCAAGACCGGTGAATAGTACGACCGGGTTCCGCTTGGATGTTGCTTGAGACTGGTAAGACATTTTTATTTAACCACAGAATGCACAAGAGGCACAAAATAGTGTTTCGAAGGCTATTGGATACATTTACGTATTTGGAGTTTTGTGGAGCCAAAGTTTATGAGCATCCCATGACGAATATTTGTGGCTCTCAAATAGGTGAGGACTCGAGCAAAATGTTCGTTGGTAATGGCATTAACGGCTTTCAATTCGATAAGGATCGTATCCTCCACAATTAGGTCAGCAACATAATCTCCAACCACAGAATCGTCTTCATCCAGGACAGGAATTGCAACCTGTTGGTCCACTTTTAATCCTTGTTTTCGCAACCTATTCCTTAGCGAATTCTCATAAACCTTTTCGAGAAAACCATTCTTGAAATGTGTATGCGCCGCAAATGCCATTTCTCTAATCGTGTCCGCTAATTTGTTGATATTCGTTTCTTCCATTTTGTGCCTCTTGTGCTTTCTGCGGTTACTCCTTCTCTTATTTCAGTTTCTCGTAGTAAATAAACTCATGCTCCGGTAATAGCTCAGGATGAAAAATCTTAATCAAATCAGCCAGGACTTCTTCTGGGTGGTTGATACCTCTTTCCCACATATCGTTCCCTCCATGTGCGTTCACACGTAGCGAGTTATTGAATATGGTTCCTTCTCGGAATGATCGAAAGCCAGTGAAGCGGGAATCAAGCGTAAGAAGAGATGCTCTTGTTTTATAAGCGCCAGGATTCAACCATATATCTGCATTGGCTGCCTTGTTTAAAATGACCTCAAAGTCCAAAGGGACTCCTCCGGGAGAATCGTTGGTGGCCCATAGGTAATTTGATCCTGCGTCAGCAAACGCTTGAGCATTGTAACTTGCTCCCCCGGGGATGTGCCATACTCCGGCATAGGGGGCGTTGGAGAACACGGTCGGTTTCCTTTCAACGGCCTGGGTCAGTGCCTTAAGAGATTCGTATTTTTGTGCAACCTGGTTGAAGAACGCTCCTGCCTCATCTTCTTTATCAACCATCGCTGCGACTACTTTTATCCATTCCGATCGGGCTAATGGATGGGATTCCATATACCCTGCCGTCAATACGACCGGAAGGTTTGCCCGCTCCAGTTTCGGATGGTCGTCATAGATTCCTTCACCGGTGATACTGGTTAGAATTAAATCCGGTTGAAGTTGGAGAATAGTCTCGATGTCCAGGGCTGCGCCTCCCTGTACGGGTTTAAGGGATCCACTTTCCACTCGAGCATGCACTTCAGAGTCGCTCGTAAAATCAAGATAGGCGATCCCAACCAACTGGTCATACATATCGAGCGTTCTAATTGGCCCGATACCACCAACATTCAAATTACCCACCTCATGGGGATTTTGGGAAAGGTCACCGAATGGATCAAAAGACTGGACCAATAATCGGTCCATGTCGTACTGCTGGTAGCCCACTCGGAACCAACCGCCATCGCGTCCTGCGACCGATTCCAGTGCCCGGTCAGACCCCGTGCCGACGGCAACCTTGATGATCTCGGCTAGCCGTGTGGGGGCAAGGGAATCGTTTGCGTCAGCCCGGTCCAAAACATCGACTACTACCCGGCCTGTGACTGATCGCCCTCCTGGGTCAACCGCCCGGATACTCAGCTTGTGCCGCCCATAGGTCTCATAGTCCAACCCAGTAGTCGTGGAGAGTTGTCCGGTCGAACTGTCCAGCGCAAACAATCCCGCATCGTTGCCTTCCACGATCTCGAAGGCCAGGTCATCTCCATCCACGTCCAGAGCGCTCACCATTCCAATCGGTCCCGCAGGCTCGTTTTCGGCGACTTCTACTTCGAGCTCACGGATGAAGGGTGCATGATTTAAGCCATCGAGATCAATGAAGGCATCACTGAAGGAAATTCTTTCAATCTCTTCAAGCGTATCTACACCCAGGTCTCCGTTGGCCGTATTGATATCGGTGACAAAGGCGCTCCCCAGTGCAAGGTCTGAAACGATGAAATCCCAGACGGATTCGTTCGGGTAATCCGCGATGTCGAAGCCGGTGGAGCCGGTCAATTGGTCGTTCCCGGGTCCCCCGACAAGCTCGTCGTCCGAGGCACCGCCGATGAGGGTGTCATCTCCGCCCTCGCCCCGAATGATAACGTGGTGGTCGGATGTCAGTTCAACGGCCTCCAGGAGGTCGTCTCCGTCGGATCCCTGGATAAGGATCGTATCAGGTGCAAGGTCTGTTTGGGCGAAATCACCGGAGACAAGAACATGGTCATCGAAACTGGTACCAATGATTATGAGATCTTCGACGTTTTCGACGATAAGGATGGAATCGTCGGACAGCTTGATTTCTATACGGCCGTCGGGTAGAGCCGAAACACGTAATGCCAAGGGTAATTGTTCCGGCCCGGGTTCCGGGATTTTGACCGTTACCACATCCATCCCGGGACCCCCGTCTATCGTGGCGTCACCTCCGGAAGGTTCCCAGTTGAATAACTCTGAAATAATGAGATTTCCGTTTGAATACCATTCTGCCAGGTCGGACTGGGTTATAGCGTGCCCTTCGAGTCTGATGGCGAGGTCGTCGAAAACTTCCCCCTGACCATCCCGGTTGATGCTGATCAAGGAGCTGGAACCGTCATTGGTTACTCGCAGAAAGGCGTTTAAATTTTCCACTGTGGCTCCATCGAGGACACCCGTGAGGTCCAGGACGTCTCCACCTTCTCCCGGAACAAAGTCGGTGATCAAGTCTGTGCTCCCATCGGCATCGCCCGAAGTATAAAAAAAACGGTCCCTGCCCGATCCCCCGCTGAGCGTATCGTTCCCTCCGGCACCATCAATCTGGTCATCTCCGCGGCCGCCGTTAATGGTATCATCTCCAGGGGTGCCGATCAGGTAGACACTATCGGCTGTGGTCAGGCGATAAAACCGGGGAGTGGGGCCGAGCGGGATGACCATCGTTGTTGGTTCTGTTCCGGTAACCACATCGACCAAACCCTCCCACCCTTTCAGGTCGGGAGAGGTATCGATATGAAACGATTCACCTGCTGCTGCCGATATGTGGAGTTCCAGCGCATTGGTGCCCGTGCGCTGGAGACTGATTTTGGGATCCGTTTGAGAGAAGCCTTCCGTGCTAGACCCTGTTCGAAAAGCCTTCCGGAAGGAAGGTTTTCTTTTTTTTGGTTCGTAGTTCAGGCTTGAGGACTCTCCGGGAGAGGT
>JAQBYJ010000057.1 GCA_027622555.1 Verrucomicrobiota bacterium | reverse complement strand
CTTTCGTATACTTTCGTCTTTGACTCATTGTTCTCATTTTATGCATTGTTTAGCACAACATGTCTCCCATTTTTCGGGGCAGGCTCAAAGAAAACTGCAAGGGCACTACCACTATTATGGAGTGAGAGGCAATGCAAAGAGTCTGTGGAAATACCAGCACCTTTGTCAGCGTCTCGTTTTCAAATGGTTGAATCGGCGCAGCCAGCGGCGTAGCTATAACTGGCATGGCTTCAGAGAGATGTGGAAGAGTTGGGGAATGCCAGCTCCCCGCATGGTTGAAGGAGCCTTAGAACCTCAAACCCGCCTCCAACTATCGTATGGATACACCTGACCTCTACACTGCGCGTCGCTGAGAGGAGCCCTGTGCGGGAAAACCGCACGCAGGGATCTGCGAGGGGGGCCGCCGGGTAACTGGCGGTTCCTACCTTGATGACTGATTGGATTTGGGATGATTCTCTTTTGAGTCATGTCCCGTAAGTTACGATTTGAGTACCCTGGCGCAATTTACCACATCATCAACCGCGGTAATTACCGCAGTTGGATATTCGAGAGTGAAGGCGCAAAGAAGTCCTTTGAGAAAACCCTGTTCGAAGCGTGTGAATACGCAGGCTGGAAACTGCATGCTTATGTGGTGATGAGCAATCATTACCACTTGTCACTGGAGACCCCTGAGCCGAATCTCAGTGAAGGGATGCGTTGGTTGCAAAGTGTGTTCGCGATGCGGTTTAACCGCTTTCGGAAGGAAAACGGTCGTCTCTTCCAGGGGCGCTTCAAAAGTATTCTGGTGGAGGATTTTGATCGTTTGTTCTGGTTGTGCCACTATATTCATCTCAATCCCGTACGGGAAGGTATCTGCAAGGTAGCAGAGCTTAAGGATTATCGTTACAGTAGTTACTGGTATTTGAGGAACAAGAGGAAGCGACCACCGTTTCTTTCTTTGGAAAGTAGCTTATTAGGAGCAGGAGAATTGAAAGATACCACCTACGGAAGAAACAAGTATTCCCAATACCTGAAGTGGTTGAATGAGTCGGATGCCGAAAAGAAGTCTATGAATTTTGAGAAGATGAGCAAAGGCTGGGCTCTGGGGACCAAGGAGTTCAAAACTGGCTTGCTCGAAGAAGAGAAACATATAGCGGCGGCTATAGAGTTGGGCACTGGTGGGGCCAGAGAGGCGAGAGAACTGGCATGGGAAAAAAGACTCAAACTGTGTCTGAAGCATTTTAAGAAGACTTCGAAGAAGATCGTATTGGAATCCAAATCCGCTCCCTGGAAATGTGCGATCGCTTGTCACATGAAAACAAAACTCCTATGCCCCAATGGATGGCTTGCAGATGCACTATCCATGGGAAGTGAATCGGGGGTCAGTAAGCTGTCGAAGCGAACGCTGTCAGGAGAGTTGCCGGAAGCGAATGAATTGTTGGCTGAACTCAATTCAAGAATCAAGGAATGACCCTTTATTTCCCTTCCTTTATTTCCCTTCTTACGACCACATGGACGGTAGTTTCCCCTGATCCTGTCGTATCACATGATACTTAAACTATTAACTAATTCGAACAAGCAACCATGCTCAATTCCGAGAAGCTGCGGTGCAGCATCTCTCCATGAGAAGGCTCGGCGTTCTTTTTAGCAAAACGAAATTCCCGCCACCTCTAGCATCATAACCAAAGACATTTTTTGTACCTTAATATTTCTGGTTAATGTTGGAACGTTTCTAAACGGCTATCCGTTATAGAAAATCGCTTAGAAACTGAAGGGTTCGTTCAGTGGCACCCTGATTGGCCTTCAGCCAATCATCAGCCTTTTCGCTTTGGTTCTGACTCCGATTCGGATCGAGGCAGAAAGTACGAATCGCGTTTTCCAATGTTTGTTCATCTTGAACCTCAATTGCTATTCCAAATCGAATGAGGCTGTTTGCGATATCACGAAAGTTCGACATTCCTGGCCCCAAAAGGATCGGCTTTTTAAGCATCCCGGCTTCGATGGGTGTTTGTCCTCCTTTATGTGGCGGTAGGCTTTTCCCAACGAAAACAAGGTCGGAGAGTTGCAGAAACTTGTGAAGTTCACCGGTGGTATCGGCGATACTGATTTCTACTACCTTCTCAGCAGGACCGTCTGAGCGAAAATGTGATGAGAGATCGAAAGGTTCGAGGTCTGTCTTGATTTCTTTTTTCCGCTCCGCATGTCGAGGGGTTACAATTAATCGCAGATCAATACCTTCGCTGCGTAATTGTTTAGAAATCTTGAAAAGTGCGGCCTCTTCCCCTGGCCAGGTTGAAGCCCCACACAGTATAACAGTGTTGCTATCCGTTGATGCCCTAAGCGGTAAACCCAGTTCTTTTGCCAAAGTGTTTCTTTCGTCTTCAGAAAGCAGGTCCGGTATTGGAATGTCGCATTTAAGGTTCCCTGCGACTTTTGTATTTTCGTGAGCGCAGCCGAGTTTTCTAAATCTCTTGGCGTTTCCTTCGCTTGAAGCGATAATCAGGTCCAGGCTTTTGAAAATGCTTTTGGCCAAACCTCTCAACGAGAGATAAGTTTTAAGAGTCGAATCGGACATTCTTGCATTTATAAGCACGATCGGAACTCCACGCATTTTAGCCGTGTGAATATGCTCCGGCCATAGTTCGCCTTCCGTAAGAATACAAAGGTCGGGCTGAATTCGATTCCAAGTCTTTCGATTAAACAGCGGGAAATCGATAGGAAAATAATATATCCCTTTGATGAGCTCGGAGTAATTGTCTTTCGCGATTTTGTAGCCGGTACTCGTTGTTGCGGTTAGAAATACTTCTACTCGTTTTTCTGAGTCCAGCTTTGTTAAAAATGATCTCAAAGCTCTTACCTCACCCACGCTCACCGCCTGGATCCAAATTCGCTTGATGTTTTGGGTTTTCTCCAAGGAACCTGGAATATTGCCGAACCTTTGCGTCAGGTCTTTCCCATAGCCGCCTCGTCGTTTTACATGCCAAAGTACCCACGGGACAGAGAGAATGAATACTGGGAAAAAAAGTAATCTATAGATCCAGATCATGAATGATGATTCGCCACACAAACCTGATGATCAAAGGAGCGCAAAGCGATTTATTCATGGCGGCTAATTTTATCGCCCCTCCAGGAGGCTGAATCGCAACCGGGTTCATTCTTCGAAACTTGCTTCGTCGCTGACTTTTGCGATTCATCAAGCCCCAATGCGCGACAGTGTCCTTCGACGCCTGCAAGAATAGAAAGCAGTTTAGCGGCGAACCACTTCCCGGTTTCAGCACAGCCGAGCAAATTCAGATTTTGTACAAGTATGGTTAATAACACCTGCAGTTGTCTGGATCGTCCACAACCGTAGGATTTCAGATGGGAATATACGCGAGAGACACCCCGGGGGAGAGCCTCGGATGTTTTTATTTTTGCTCCTCAAAAAAACGGAGTGAATAATTCCGGCAAAATCAAGCAACTGGAATAGAGGGCAATTCCGCTGAATTATTTTTCCCACCGATAAAGTGTTCTTCCATCTCATCCAGCTGCTCTTCCAAAGCCATATTTACAATGGAAGACATGGAGAAGAAAATCGATATGGCATTCATGTTGGCGTCTTTTTCACAAGCTGCCCGAATTCGTTCAAGCATGCTGAAATTAACCGTAACCAATTCCTTATACATAGACTTGAGGTCTGTGAGTGACCAGTCCGGCTCTTCGCCTTTTTGGTCCTTTAGAAATTGGCGGATTAAGTAATTCCCCACTACGCGGGAAACGGTTTCTTGAAAGGTCGCAAAGGGTAGGTGGCTTGCTGCCAGTGGTTTGAGCTTGGAGAGAATCGGACATGTGCTCAGAGCCATCATTAACCCCAACATGGAACGTAGTCCGGTCTGTAGGTCGCACGTTTTGGAATAGCTTCGTTCTTCCGTATGCACCCAAACTTCTGCTTTTTTCCAGGAAAGTAAGGACGAAAACTTTTTGGCTACTTCTTCAATATCGAGTGCCACCGGGCAGTGAGGGTGATCTTTAAGTTTCAGCGGGCAGTTTTCACATTTATGATATTCAAGGCTTGTCCAGGCTGCGGACGTTTGGACGGGCTCTGATCCTGTGTTTGTAGGTTTTTGAGGATCAATGTCGAAAGTGAAGATTTCACCGCTGTCTATTATAAATTCGTAGGTAATTTTGCCCATGGATATACGTGTCGAGTGTTTAGTGAGATTGTTCTGAGGAACAAAGATTTCGGGTTTCTCTATAAAGGTCGAACCGGGAGTTCATTGATGCAATGGGTTTGATAAGATTTACAAGTTTTTGGCGATCGTCGGACGCTTCTCTTTTAAGATTCACAGAACAACCGACGACCCTATGATTCTGCGCAGATCTATGGAAATAACGGTGCGCGAGTTTGAAGGGAAAGAAGTGCTTTCGATTGGAATTATTTCCGACACTCATGGTCTACTCAGACCTCAAGCTTTATCAGCACTGAAAGGTTCAGATGTTATTTTGCATGGCGGCGATGTGGGAGATGAGCAAATATTAGCCCGGTTGAGTGACATTGCTCCGATTTTTACGGTGCGGGGGAACGTTGATTTCGAGCTCTGGTGCAAACGTTTACCCCCTAAATTAACTTTAACTTTGGGCGGGCTGAAGGTTTTTATGATTCATGATATTTCGAAATTGGATCGCACCGTACTGGAACTGGTTGACATGGTGGTTTATGGTCATTCTCACCGACCTGAAATATTTGAAGAACAGGAAGTTTTATTTCTCAATCCAGGTAGTGCCGGTCCCAGGCGGTTCAATCTTCCCATAACCTTAGCGAAGCTTGTTTGGAGAAAAGGAGAGAAGCTGACCCCTGAGCTCATCCAGTTAGCGCAGGATTGACGTATTATAGGAATAGCATACTTTTGACTCCTGTTTCGATAGCGCATGATAACTGAATTTAAACCCACCCAAAATTATGAAATTCTTTTCAATTCTTTTTTGTAGCCTATGTTTCCTAGCGGTAAATCTTGCCGCTGAAGTTGAGCTTACTTTTGAAAATCCGGATAACTATCGTGATATCGATTATGAATACGCCGGCAACAAGCGGGGCCAGAAGCTCTACCTCCCTCAGTTTGAAAAACACATTAACAAACAAGCTGAGCGTTATCTTGAGGAAGGTCAGGTTCTTAGCATGGTGATAACTGATATCGACTTGGCCGGAGATTACGAACCATGGAGATCTGCCGATGCCATGGATATCAGAATTGTGAAATCCATTTACCCTCCTCGTATTAAGTTTAGTTATGAACTTAAGGATGCGGATGGAAACGTTCTCGAATCCGGAGACGAACATTTATCGGATCTGAGTTTTAACTATAAGATCCGGATCAACTATAATGACGAATTATTTTACGACAAAGAACTTATTACCGATTGGTTCAGAAAACTGAATAAAAAGTCCAAATAGAAACCGGACTGGATATTGAGGAGATATCAAAGGTCAGCGACTGCTTTTTGCATTCGATGCAATCCTTTCTCCAATAAACCACGAGCGCATCCAAAGTTAAATCGGACGTGCCCTTTGGCTCCAAAAAAACTTCCGTCCGAAAGTCCAACTCCATGCGATTCGAAAAAGCTGATTGGATCATCCAGATTTAATTCCCTCACATCCATCCATGCCAAGTAGGTTGCCTCCATTGGGCGCATTCTTATCTTGGGAATGTGCTGCGATATAAATGAATAAAGAAAATCCCGGTTCGATCTTAGGTATTCGATAAGCGCTAACCTCCATTCTCCGCCTTGGTTGTAGGCAGTCTCGCAACTCACGTAACCAAACGTATTTATTTCTGTGATGATACCTCTGGCGACTTTCTTAAATGCCATTCTGATTCCAGGGTCTTCAATGATTGCATAAGCGCAGCAGAGGCCTGGTAAATTGTAAGTTTTACTCGGGGATGTGAGCATGACAGACCGCTTGCTAATTTCCGGGCTAATCAGATTCGTTGGTGTGTGTTTAAGTCCTGGCTCCAAAATTAAGTCCGAATGTATCTCATCGGTACAAAGGACGAGATCGTGCTTCACACAGAATTCAGACAACTGCTCCAGTTCTTTTTTGTCGAACACCCGGCCGACAGGATTGTGCGGATTACACAAAATAAAACTACGTGTATCCGGACGGATACTCGCCTCCATTTTTTCAAAATCGAAGGTCCAACGGTTTCCGTCCCATTTAAGATCAACGGAAATAAGCTTCCTATCGGAATTTACGGGTGAGGTTAGGAATGGTGGGTAGACGGGAGTTGCCGTCATCACGCTTGATCCTGGTTCACCGAATGCCCGACAAAAAAGATTCAGAGCCGGGACAACACCGGGAGTCCACATAATCCATGAAGGATCAATTTCGTAACCATGCTCTCTTTCAAGGTAATCTACGACACTCCTGGTTACGTTTTCGTCAGGTACCGTATAGCCGTAAACGCCATGTTCGTTTCGTTTTGCGATGGCCTTTTGAATTTCGGGCGCAATTTCAAAATCCATGTCGGCGACCCAGAATGGGATAACGTCGCGGTCTTTATATTTATCCCATTTAAGACTGGCCGTATTTTTTCTATCTAAAGGTTTATTGAAGTCGTATTCCATAGAAATTCGTTAGCGATTTACTCAGCTTTCCCAAGCGGTTCACTCACTTCGGCTTAATAATGAGGCGGTTTTGCGTCCTCGTTTCCTGCCGTTAGACCCCCGGATTCGAAGTGCCCACGGAGCTCTTTCAATTCCTGGATGGATTTATCGAGTTTTTGTTGAATCCTGAGAATCTCCTTATCCTGTTTTACGACGTGATCGTCCAGGAATGTAAGGTCTTCTTCAAGTTTACGAATCTGTTTGGCATAAGATGGATCTGCTTCTGACACGTCTCAAAGCTCTCATTTGTGGTGTTACTAGCAATAGGAAAAAAGAAGAGGTAATACGCGAATTAGTATAGGGGAATTCCCTATGCCATGTTCTGTTTACTCCCCTATATCTATTCTCCGATGGATTGGTATACTGGAGGCAATCTAGTATTTAATCAAAAACCACCAATCATATGTCCACAGGAGAATTAATTCATATCTACAAGTCAGCTGCCCATAAAAGAACTAACATTTTCGGTATTCCTGGAGGAGCGCTAAAACCAGCTGAGGCCGCCGGGGAGCTGATTCAACAGTTTGGACATCAAGGAGCCTTGGATGAAGCATCCAGAAAAACAGGTAACAACCCAGCTCCTTGGAATTTTTGGTATCAAGTCCACTGCGTGTTATCCAACACAACTGCTTGATTATCGTGCTATCGGTCTTCGACTAAAGCACTTTCAATTTGAGGAGGTTTTTCAGGCACTTCTTAGACCGGTTTCTCGATCCAGTACGCGCTTGATAATATCAATTGGTTCTAAACGTACCCAGTCTTCGCCCAGCAAACAGTCGGTTATTGATTTCACAAAAAAGTTTAGAGGTTCTCCCACCAAATCTCCATTTCGGTAAACTTCCAAAATCATTTTCCCTCTCTCCCGGTCCAAAGTAAGTTCGACTAGTTTGCCATCGCTGAGAACGTGCTCGCATACTTCGAGCTTATCAGGAATTAAACTTCTTGAGCGTTCGAAAGATAGGAGCGAATTGTTGGAGCAATAGGAAAGGTAGCGCTCTAACTCTTGGATAGTCATATTTCGTCAGTCAAAGCACTCTTTCATGGCTCGCAAAGTAGCTGTGACTAGAATTTAGCGTTTTAAAAAATATTTACTCACTCTTTGCTTGGCTCGCTCTACTGGTAAAATTGGTTACGCCTGTTTTTACATTTACTTGCCTGGTCCTTTTCCGAAGGGTTGGAGAAATTCTTTATTTTTATGCAAATTCCTATTGAAGACTTTTACGAAGATGTCCTTGCAAAAGCTGCCCGCGGTTTGGGGCTTTCTACCACCCAGCTTTCAGAAAGAAGTGGTTTGAAAAAAGATGCAATTCGGGAAGCCCTGCGCGGGAATTTTGTGGAGGAGGAGGCCGCAAAGTTGGCACCCATTCTGGATCTCGATCCTGAGGCACTTGTGTTGCTTGGTCAAAAAACATGGCGACCTGCCGAGATCCAATTGTCCGGCTTGGCTTGTTTTAACTCACCTTTTCATGACATGACTGTGAATGCTTATGTGGTTTGGGATCATTCTTCAAAAAAGGCCGCAATTTTTGACAGCGGTGCCGACGCGTCAGAGCTTCTTGAATTTGTGAAATCGGAAGGATTGGATGTTCAAGGAATTTGGATAACTCATACCCACGGAGACCATATAGCGGACGTTAACTCTATTCTTAAGCATGTAAATTGTCCTGTCTACGTTGGTAAAAAGGAATTTGCCAATTTTGGTGAGCCTTTTGATGCGGGAAAAACATTTTCGGTCGGTAGCCTAAACATTGAAACCAGACTGACCTGGGGTCATGCTAAAGGAGGAATAACTTTTGTAGTAGCAGGTTTGGATCGACCTGTTGCCATTGTAGGGGATGCTCTTTTTGCCCAATCTATGGGTGGAGGAATGGTATCTTATGAAGACGCCATTCGAACCAGCGGTGCTGAAATCATGACCTTACCCGACAACACGGTTGTTTGCCCTGGTCATGGGCCATTAACCTCCGTTGAGGAGCAGAAAAAGGTGAATCCGTTTTTTGCCGGAAAATATTAGCCGCCAAAGCCTGGATCCGCCGCCGCACTTTTTCTTCCGCGGTATCTCTTAATGCTTTGGATTAGGAGTCCTCTTTTTGGGCTTATGATCCATACGAGACAGAAAAGCGAAAATCCTGAAACTACCATTGCTCCTGCATGTGAGCAATTGAGCAAAGTTGCCAGGTGAAGACCGCTAATTGCGTAATAAGCTGAAAAGACAAGGCTGAGGATTAATATATGCGGAAGTCGTTCGGAGAGTAGCGCTGCGGTTGTCCCGGGCAAAATTAACATAGCTATCACCAAAATGGCTCCAACGGATTCAAAGGAAAAAACAATAACCAATGAAAGCATCATCATGAGTCCATAATGAATCCATCCAGCTGGTATTCCAAGGGAGGTAGCCAAACCAGAATCAAAGGAGGTAACCACTATTTCTTTATAAAACGCAAAAACTAGCAAGGACACCAACACTAAGGTACCTCCCATTCTTAAAACGGACCAGGGAATGTCTAGCCCCAGGATCAATTGACTGTCTTCAAAATAAACAAAGCCGATTTCACCGTAAAGTACGCATTCCAGGTCCAAGTCAACGTGATCGGCAAACACCGAAATTAGAATTACACCTATTGCAAACAAGGTTGTGAAAGTAACTCCCAACGCTGCATCTTTTTTTACCCGTGAGTTTGTGTGAATAAATTCAATCAACCAGACGGTTACTAAACCTGCAGCTAAGGCACCGGTTACCATGAGCCCGGTTGATCGTGAGTTGGACATGAGGAAAACAATAGCAATCCCTGGAAGGATACTATGGCTGATTGCATCTCCAACCAAAGCCATCTTCCGGAGTATCAAAAAATTACCGACAAGTCCGCAGGCTGAATTAACCAGAACTCCCATTACAACAATCCACATCGAACTTTCCCACGCTCCATCCATCCAGGGTGCGGTAAAAAAGTTTCTCATTTCGAATGGGGGGATCAAATCCATCATTTTCTAAATCGTTGTTTCGGCTTCTCCAAGATCGATGATGCTCGGAATAAGTTTCCCGTGAGGATCAACTGTGGGGAAATTGAGTTTTCGTTCCAGATCGCGCACAATATTTTCACCCAATACGTGTTCGATTTCTTCAGCGTCATCATGCACGTGGTCGGGTGCGTAATGAACTGACTCCGTTAAATATAGCTCCCACAAACGGTGATTCCTGACAATTCGACACGCGTTTCCCCATCCGGAAGGCGTCAGATAAATCATCCGGCTCTGATGAAATTCATCCATTTCCTGCTCACTTAACGTGACAAATCGTTCTTTGACGAGTCGCTTCACTTCCCTGCTTATATCAATTAACGGAAGGTTGCGTTGTTCTCCCAGTTGTTGAACAGAAACTCCGTCTTTCCGAAAATCAGCTTTTTCTCGAATTTGATAAATCGCCTTTAACGTGTTTTCAATTTGGATACGACGGTCCTTGTTCAATTGTCTAACCCATCGTGGGACAATTCCATAGCGCCTCCCAAACAGCAGTGCCAATGCGAACAAAGCGCTGGCACTCACAATCATGAAAGGCCCTGTAGGTAGGCTGTTTCCCAGGTAAGAAAAGAACGCACCCAAAACACCGGCAGTCATTCCAAACAGACTGGAATATATAAGCATAAGATGCATTCGGTCAGTCAGTAAGAACGACGTTGCTGCTGGTGTAATTAGCATCGCCGAAACAAGAACTATTCCTACCGCTTGAAGCCCAATTACCACTGAAAATGCCAACAGAAGCATGAGCAAATAATGTATGAAGCGGGCAGGTAATCCAAGAGCAGTAGCAAAATTGGAGTCAAAGCTGGTAACCAGAAATTCTTTATAAAAAATAATAATAAGAACCACTGCCACTGCAGTCACTATAGCGATCATGGTCAGATCTCCGCTGCTAATTGCCGCGGCTTGGCCAAACATAAACTTATCCAAACCTGCCTTATTTCCTGTAGGCAGGTGTTGAATCATTGTAAACAGGCAAATGCCTATGGCGTAGAATCCCGATAGGACCAATCCCATTGCGCTATCCTCTTTGATGTGTGTCGTCGTGTGTATCCAATGTACGACGACGGTGCCAAGTAGGCCTGCAATGGTAGCCCCAACAAAAATGGCCCATGGGTCTTTGCTCATGGACCACAAGAACCCTAAAGCTACGCCTGGTAAAACCGCATGACTGAGAGTATCCCCCATTAATGCCAGTTTGCGAACGACAATGAAGCTTCCTAGCAATCCGCAACAGGTTCCAAGTAAAAGTGAGGCAAGCACCGCGTATTGAACAGACGGATCTTTGAAGGAGAAAAAACGAAAGAATTGTTCTGTAAGGCGGGTGTCACTAATTTCTGATATTTTTGCAGCAGATACTTCATTCCCGAACATGAGGAGCAGCAGCAGGAGGGCGAAAAATGCACCTCCACCAAATTGTTGAAATAATCTCATTTATCGACTGGTAAGTCGTTGGATTGTTTGCTGCGGGTTTCTGCTACCTCGGAAAGAATCGTTAATCGTCCACCATACGTTTTTTGCAGTTTTTCGTAGGTGTACACATCCTCGGTTCGACCAAAGTCGACCTTCCGCATATTGAGCAGTAAGAGCATGTCGAAATAGTTTTTGGCGGTTGTTAAGTCGTGATGAACAACCAGCAATGTTTTGCCCCGTTCACGTAGTTCCATGAGGATTTTTATGATAGCCGATTCTGTTGCGGCATCTACGCCTGAAAATGGTTCGTCCAGAAAATATAAATCGCTTTCCTGTGCCAACGCGCGGGCAAGAAATACGCGTTGCTGTTGTCCGCCGGAAAGATTTGAAATTTGCCGCTGCGCATAAGGAGCCATATTGACTTTTTCAAGACAGGCCATGGCAATTTCCCGATCTTTGCGACCAGGTCGTCTTAACATTCCGAGATGACCATATCTTCCCATCAATACGACATCCAATACGTTTACCGGGAAATCCCAATCTACGGATTCACGTTGAGGAACATAACCGACTCGTTTTGCATTTTTCTTGTACGGTTTTCCAAATATTTTTACCCAGCCACTACTGGGGGGGACCAACCCCATGATGGTTTTGATAAGGGTCGATTTACCAGCTCCATTAGGTCCCACAATCCCAATCAGATTTCCGGCGGGCACTTCCAGGTCGATGCCGTAAAGCACCGGTTTCTGGTTGTAAGCTACCGTTAGATCATGAATTTCAAGTGGAATAGGGTTTGTGGGCGACATCTCAATTTTCAGTTATAAAAACTACTACTTTGATTAATCAAAGTAATAAGGTCTGGAATTATCAAAATTGCAAGTGCTTTGATTATAGCGACTGGGTGGTTAACGCCTAGTTTAAGTCGCCAACCGGTGCTTTCGGCCTGGTGGCGAGTGACCCATCCAGGACTGGTTGACCCGTATTTGGTATCACTTGAATGGCTCTATCATCCCAGAGTTCAATCATACCAAAGTCTTTTTTATTTGTAACTTCGAGGTCCGGAAGACCTTGTTTCTTGAGCCAAGCTTTCACAGGTGGAATTCCATCTGCTTCTCAAGCCCGAGCAGTGACTATCTTTACTCGAAGTCCTTGGTTTATCCAGGATTTTACGCGATTGAGCATAGGTAAAACCGGCTTGCCAATATGGTTTTTACTTACCCATAGATCGTGGATAGCCAGTGTTCCGTCTAAGTCGACTCCAATCCAGGGACCATCCATCGGGACTGAATTTTCATTATCAACTTCCAGTGGTAGGTACTCTTCTTCTACAGCTGGTTTTTTTCGAAAAATATTTCTAACAAGATTCAGCATAAGGGAGGATCAGGTAATATGTCCTTAAAGTCCGGAAAGCATGCCAAAAATGCCGCCTATGTCAGCAGGAAAAACCGGTTTTGGTTTTTTAACAGTTAAATACAAGTTGAACCAAGAATTGGAGCAATTTACTTTAGCGCTTCAACGATTCGATAAACGTTGTGTTTTAACATGCCTTCGTAGGTTCCGAGATCGTAGGTATCGCCTTGCCTTGTTTCTGTTTCTCCAGGAATTCCCATTGCATCGGAATACAATTCACCCCCAATGATTACCCCTGCGTCTTGGCTAATTCGATTAATAGTGGCCGGAGATACTGAAGATTCTACGAAAATGGCCTTCACTTTATTCTCGCGAATAAAGTCTACTGTTTTGGCGATGTCTGCCAATCCCGCTTCGGTTACGGTGGAAATTCCCTGGACGCCAATTACTTTAAAACCGAACGCTATTCCAAAATAATTAAACGCGTCGTGGCTGGTGATCAAAATGCGCTGGGAGGCATCGACTTTGTTGAGTTCTTTAACTGCCCATTTATACAGTTCCTTGTAATTCTCGGTTACCCGTTGCCCGCTTTTTTTGTAGTGTTCGGCATTCTCGGGATCGGAAATACTCAAGCCTTCAACCACTACACCAACAGTTTCCACCCACATCGTCGGATCGAACCAAATATGGGGATCATGATGCCCCGCAAACTCTGGTGGTTCCAATAATCGGTCCTCACTTATGTTTTCCGATACCGCATAAACCATTTTCCCTTTTCGAGATAGCTTTACCAATACATCGCCTATTTTCCCCTCAAGAAAGAGACCGTTGTAAAAAATCACCTGGCTCTTTTGCAGACTTCGAACATCTCCTGCGGTTGCTTTGTATAAGTGTGGATCGACCCCTGGTCCCATCAAGCCAGTTACCGTGATGCGGTCTCCGCCGATGTCTTTTACCAAGTCGGTGATCATGGTAGTCGTGGTTACAACCTGTAATTTTGCATGAAGTGGAAGTGTCATCAATATGCAAGTTAGAGTAATGAAAGTTCTCATTTTGATTAGTCAAAATTGATAGATCAAAAGTGCCTTCGGTCAACTATTTAATGACTTTCATGAAGTAGAAAGTGAAGAAGCTCTTTTAGAGTCCGCTTCCTTTTTCCAGTTTCACTTGCTGACCGGCTGTCAGAATAATGTCGGCCACTGTTTTGCCTGATGGAATCATCGGCAACACGTGTTCTGTGTAGGGAACGATAATATCCAGCAGGTAAGGACCGTCATGTTCGAGCATCTCTTCAATGGCATCCTGAAGGTCTTCTTTTTTATAAATTTGTCGGCCTTTGATCCCAAATCCTTCGGCTATTTGAACATAATTTGGGTAAATTGCGTCCATATTGTCAGGACTTCCAATATTGTTGGGGTCTCCGAGAATGGTTTGGCCGCGGACACCTTCGTAGAAGCGATCCTCCCATTGAACAACCATGCCTAAGTGTTGGTTGTTTAATATCATTATTTTCGCATCGATACCCTCAACTTTGGCAGTTGCCAGTTCCTGGATGTTCATCAGAAACGATCCATCTCCATCAATGTCGATTACTTGACGATCCGGAAAAGCAACCTTTGCTCCAAGGGCAGCCGGATATCCAAACCCCATAGTTCCCAGGCCAAGCGAGCTAAGAAAACTGCGTGCATGTTTGAAGTTATAAAACTGTGGAGCCCACATTTGGTGTTGTCCTACGCCCGTTGTGATAATGGCTTCACCATGAGTTTGGTCATAAAGTACTTCTACTGCTTCTTGCGGTAGTATGTGTTCGCTTTTTTCGTAGCTGAAAGGGAATTGTTTCTTCCAGCTTTGGATTTGTTGGTGCCAAGCATCGAGCTTTGGAGCCTTAAATCCGCGCTCATCCATAAGCTCCAAAAAGCGTTTTAGAGCATATTTGATATCAGATTGGATGGGGTACTGTACAACTTTGTTTTTATGATGTTCAGATTGGTCGATGTCCAAATGAACGATCTGCGCTTTTTCCGCAAATTTGCGAACATTTCCGGTTACACGATCATCAAATCTAGCTCCGAATGCCAGGAGTACATCCGATTCGTCTACCGCATAGTTACCGGTAGCTGTTCCGTGCATTCCAAGCCACTTCATTGATAAGTCATCTGTCTCAGGATAGGCACCAACACCCATCAAGGTGGTTGTTATGGGAATGCCTGTTCTTTTAACAAACTGATATAACTCCTCCGATGCGTTGGATGAAATAACTCCACCTCCTACGTAAAGAACCGGTTGGCGAGATTCAGAGATTAAGTCCAGGACTTCGATAAGGTCTTTGTCCTCGGCCTTTTTAACCGGGTCATATCCTGCGATATGGATGGTTTCGGGCCAAACAGGAGTAGCCATTTTTTGCTGAACATCTTTAGGAATATCAATAAGCACTGGTCCGGGGCGGCCAGATGTTGCTATGTAAAATGCTTCTTTGACCACCTTCGGAATTTCCAATGGGTCGAGAACAAGGTAGCTGTGTTTTACAGCCGAAAGTGTCATGCCGTAGATATCCGTTTCTTGGAATGCACTCTTGCCAATCAGGTGTTGCGGAACTTGCCCGGTTATCGCGATCAATGGAATACTGTCCATGAAGCAATCTGCAATACAGGTAACCAGGTTCGTAGCACCAGGTCCGCTGGTTGCCATACAGACTCCTGCTTGTCCGGTAGCCCGTGAGTATCCAGCGGCCATAAAACCTCCCCCTTGCTCGAAACGCGGAAGGATTGTACGAACATCATTCTTCCTTTTTACAAGCGATTGGTGCATTTCCATCGACGCTCCACCGGGATAGGCGAATACGTGTTTAACTCCTTCTCGAATCAGAGCTTCAATTACGATATCAGCTCCAATCATTTCTCGATTAGTTTCTGTTGGTTGCGATTGTTGTTCGGTTTTAGTGCTCATAGTGAAAAGCGTGGGTCCTCCAATTTTGGAAAAAATTTCAGCCGAACCTAGGGTCAGCGAGTTTTTGTGCAACTCAATATCGACACTCTTGATAAATATCTGAGAGCCAAAATATACCTTCATTTAAGCTTATTCACGCAAATGCCTTTCCAAACGCTTAGAGAAATCCCTAAGATCTGTCCTGTATGATTAAAATTTTAGTGCTTGGTGATATTGTGGGAAGGCCTGGGCGAAATCTGGTAGTCGAGAAATTAGCTCTATTTCGTGAAATCAGTCCATTTGACTGCATAATTGCCAATGGTGAAAACGCGGCGGCGGGAGCCGGCATCACAGGGAAAATTGTGAATCAGCTGATTGATGCTGGTGTGAATGGCCTCACGCTTGGAGATCATACCTGGGATCAAAAAATATTTTTGGACGAAATCGATAGTCTTGAGAACGTTTGTCGGCCCGCCAATTTTGCTCCCGAAGTACCTGGTAAAGATCGTCTTGTGCTTGAAATCGGTTCAATTCGAATAGGCCTATTTACCGTTTTGGGTAGAAATTTTATGGGCCCAAAAGTCGATTGTCCTTTTCGGACTGCGGATCGATTGATTCTCGAACTCGCACCCGAGGTTGATGTCATTTTGGCTGAAATCCATGCAGAAGCGACCTCCGAGAAAATCGCTTTTGGTTGGTACCTGGACGGTAGGGTGGGTGCTGTTTTTGGCACGCATACCCACGTTCCTACGGCTGATGCTGAAATCTTGCCGGAAGGAACTGCCTATATTTCAGATTTGGGCATGTCGGGGCCTTATGACGGAGTTTTGGGCCGCGACAAGGTAGCTGTGATTAGTCGGTTTATCGATGGCATTCCTCGACGATTTCCAGTGGCTGAAAAGGATGTTCGTCTTTCTGGAGTGATCTTGGAAGTAAACGAATTATCAGGTAAGGCAGAATCGATTTCACACCATTTTTGGCTGCCTTAGCCGAATCAAGGTTGGTACACAAAAAAGCCCCGGAATGTTACCCAGGGCTTGAAAGTAAGTGACTATCTGGTGATTCGCCAGAAGGCGAAGGCAACTCCTGGAATCACCCCAAGAATCCACAAAATAAGGCCTATCCAGACGTTTTTACCCATTCCTTCTTTTAGAAAGATAGCAACAGGAGGAATCAGAATGGCGCAGATTACATGTACAATATTCATATGGTATTTATGGTATAATTTTAGCGTTACTTGGTTTTAAGATCTTCCATTGCCTTCCTGGCTTCTGCTTCAGCTTTTTTGGCCATTTCTTTGGCCTTAGCTTCTGCTTGAGCTGCGGCTTTCTCGGCATCTGAGTTCATGCTTGCAGCTGTCTTATCTGCTTCTGAGGCAGCCTGTTCTTCTGTCATTGCTTTTTCTTCTCCACCACCACATCCAAAAAAGAGGATTGAAGCGAAAAGGGAGCCTACGAATGCTAGTATAATTTTCTTCATAATAATAGGTTAACTTTACTTGATGTTGGACTAAAAATTACAGAGCTGATTTCAAAACATCAATTCTGTTGAAGCGGTTCCATTGAATTCAATCGATTTACAGGAATGCCCCGACCTTTTATGGGTACATTTTCTAAATGAAAACTAGGGATTACCCTATATTCGAGTTGGATTCGAATTTCTCGGATTCCAAATAGACCCCGATATTTCTATATTTTTGGTATCGTTTATCGAGAAGGGTTGTTACGTCCATCCCTTTCAGGTTTTGCAAATGTTTCAGCAAACTATCCTTAAGTGTATTAGCACTTTTTTCTGGATCTCGATGAGTTCCACCGAGTGGCTCCTGCAAAATCTCATCGGCCACTCCAAATTTTATTAGCTCTTTTGCATCCAATTTCATGGCTTCCGCCGCTTTTCGCGCATGCGCTCGGTCTTTCCACAGGATTGCGGCACAACCTTCGGGAGAAATAGTGGCATAGTAAGAGTTCTCAAAAACAAGCACACGATCTGCGACGCCAATTCCCAAAGCTCCTCCTGATCCGCCTTCGCCAATCACAGCGGCTATAATGGGGACTTCGAGTTGACTCATTTCACGAATATTGACCGCGATTGCTTCGGCCACGTGTCGTTCTTCTGAACCAATTCCAGGAGCTGCTCCTGCCGTATCTATCAAACAAATAATTGGTATCCCAAATTTGGAGGCCATTTCCATGCACCTCAGTGCTTTTCGATAACCTTCAGGATGTGGCATCCCAAAATTGCGGAGAATCTTGTGCTTTGTTTTTCTTCCCTTTTGTTGCGCAATAATCATCACTGGACGGCCTTCAAGTCGCCCGGTACCGCAGATCATTGCTGGGTCATCGCGAAATCGACGGTCCCCGTGGAGTTCTTGAAAGTCTTCAATCAAAGCGCGGATGTAATCGAGTGCGTAAAGCCGCTTTGGGTGTCGTGCTATCTGCACCTTCTGCCAGGGAGTCAGGTTTTGATATACTGTCCTTTTGGTTTTTTCGATCTTCTCGAGTATCGAATCAATTTCAATTTGCACATCCACTCTGTTCTCCCGAGAAACCGTTTCGAGTGCTTTCAGCTGCTTCTCGAGATCGCGTAGCGGTTTTTCAAAGTCGAGAATGAATTCAAATTGTTCCATAGCGGGCGGGATTTTTGTGAGTGGCCTTCTTCTGTCAACGGCCGAAATTGACCCTATCTTTTCGGAAAGTTAGGTAGATGTAGCTAGATTCGACGACTTTAGAGTAGGATTGGTTCAATTTTAATCAAAGAGAAACGTAAAGTTTTAAGATAATAGCCCTATTCGGTGCCACTTTTTAACTCTTCTTTCCAACTGATCATCCTCACTTGAGCCGCGAAATGTTCGGCTTTTTCTTTATCCCCTCTTTCGACCCAAATGCGTGAAAGGGTGGTATTAATGTGAAGTTCATCCGGATTGATCGAATGTGCTTTTTCTCCAGACGCTAAAGCCTTATCCAGGCTTTTTTCACTCAAATAGACTTCAGCGAGAGCTAACCATCCGTCAAAGCAGCCCGGATCTTGGTCCACAGCGCGCTTGAGTTTACTTATGGCCGATTCTATCTCACCTAATGTGAAATCCAGCGTACCTTCATCTACCAAGTCTTGAATGGCCTCTTTTGACATATTAGGAAGATTGAAGGATAACTGCTACAATGAGCAAGTCTCGGTCTCGATTAAAATGAAACGAATTCCTTTAACTCTTTGGGATCTCGTGAAAGGAGCAGATAGTGTCTGTCGTTTCCGCTCCAGTAAACAGAGGTGGCAAAGCTGTTTTTTTCGATAATAGGGGTCTTTTTCGTGGGCATCAGGGGAAAATCTTCCGAATTAATGACGAAAAGGTGCGATTTACTATTTTTGCCAAAACAAATCATGCCGACGGGCTTTTGATCGAATTCCAATGTCATACACCCAACTGGCGGCATTTGATCCATTTTGCCTGGTAACGAATCTGGAGCGGGAGTACCGTGTTCGTTCAAATAATGAACCAGAGCACTCAAGTCGGTCGCCCGAACGTTAAAGCCAGAACTGCTTTTCAATGATTGATTAGCGAAGTCCTGAAACGTTTCCATCGTCATAACTGTTTCAACGAATGGGTCGCCCTTAGTGGGTATCAAAATCAGGCTGATAACTAATACGAACGATACAACGGCACCGAGTACAGAAAGTTGTTTCCACCATGGGAATTCAATGACGTTGTTTTCCTTCGTTATTACCTGGCTGCAGATTTTTTGATTAAGGTCTTCGGGGATTTCCAAACTTTCCAGCTTCAAGGCAAATGCGTTGTCGAACTTTTGATCTTCATCGTACCATCGTTGAATCTCTTGGTTTTCTTCGAGTATCATCAATGCAGCTTCCATGTCGGGACTGTCTGAAATATCCTGTCCCACTCGGTAGGCTTGAAGGATAAACTTTGCTTCATCAATAGTCATATTTCTTTTAACTCTTGCCCGACTAGGATCGGAGGATGTTTGAATGGGTGTTGTTAAGGATTTTTTTCAGTTGAGCTTTACCTCTGGACAGGCGAGACATCACCGTCCCAATCGGGATCTCAAGGATTTCGGCAATCTCCTTGTATGTCAGGTCCTTCATGTAAAAAAGAACCAAGGGGGCTCGAAATGCTTCATCGATTTCGGCCAATGCTTCGAGTGCACTTTTTGAATCCATCGAACTCACCACGTTGGGAGAGATACTTGGCAATTCGTGTTCAATCGCCTCTGCGTTAATGTGGGGGAAACGTGAAGACTTTCTGCGGAGTCCCAGAAACTCTCTATAAAGCGTGGTGAACAACCAGGATTTCACTTTTGTCTTATCCTTTAACGAAGAACCTTTCTTTGCCCAAATCAGAAAAGTCTGTTGGGTAAGGTCGGATGCCTCCTCGGCGTTTCTAGCTAAGGAATATGCGAAACGGTATAACGGCTGGTAGTAATTGCTCACAAGATCCTGGAAATTCAAATCGTTTGTCTTGTCGGTTTGAGAATCCATGTGGGAACTTATTCCAGGTATTATTTAGCAAATTAAATGTCCTGATGTGGCCACTTTCAGGAGTAGGTTTCGGTGTAAGAGCGGTTATACCTGCTTATCCAACAGTGTCTGTCGAATCCAAAGTTTAGCCACCATAAAGATAAGTAGAATATCTCTGATTATTAACCAGGAATAGTTGGTTTGATTCTCATGATCAGGGTTTCCAAAGCATCCGCAAGTTACATCCAATCCGCGTACCCAACCTTGAGTCAGCGCTATTACGAACATTAACAACAAGAGTCCCAGTATTAATAAGCTGCCTTTATACAGTTTCCGAAAAGCTACGCCAATCCCTGCTAACAGTTCTAACCAAGGTAAGAACAAAGCCATCAATACGCTGATGCTGTAGGGAAGGACCTGATACGTTTCAATTGCGGCGGTAAGAGCTTTGGGGTCCTTGATTTTTAAAAGGCCTGCAACAATAAAAAATACTCCCAGGATCAACCGGAAAGTTAATTCAATCCAAATGCCTAGTTGAGGTGTTCGAGCCATGATTGCCAGCCTCCTTTCAGGACAAAAATGTCTTCGGTTCCCAATGAAGCCTTTAATCGCTCAGCCACTCCATGGCTGGCAGCGCAGGTTCGGCTGTCGCAATAAACAACCAGAGTGCTTACACCGTCCCAACTTATAATAAATGTTTCAAACAGTTCGTTCCAATGATCTTCATTTAAAAGAATCGCATCAGGTATGTGAGCCTCTTCAAACGCTTGGTCTCCCCGCGCATCGATCCAGGTCTTATTCTCCAACGCAAGTGCATCGTTGAGTGATATTTCTCCTTCTCCTATAACCATGGGATTCCACGGTGGAGGATCCGGATGAAGCAGCCAGGTTCCTGCCATGCCCACCGAGCTGAGCAGCAATAGAATAACAGATTCTCGTAGAACTTTGTTCAATAAATTGGCGGTAATTATCGTATAATCGCGTAGACTTTAAGCGTGCCTTTTAGCGGATTCGATAAACTGGTTTTCACAACAAAAGTTCCGCGAATAATGCCTCCTGATTCTACAGGAATATTTTGTGGAGCGATCGATATGGAAAACTTCTTACCTTTTTCAATCTCGGTGACTTTATGGGTGAATAGATCGCTGCTTGAGACGATTTCCATTATCTTAATGGGGTCTCCCATTTTCGATTCGATAATCACTTCTTTTGCTTTAAAATCAGACTCACTTGCACGGTTCCACATAACGACGCTCGGACTGAATTCCATCGCTGATGGGATATTTACTTCCAGCGTTAGGAAAATGCGTGGATCCTTTTCCTGATCGGTGTCGACGCGAATTTCCTTTATTTGTTTCCCTTCGCGTTCTCCATAATCGAAGGTGGCTGAAATCTCTCCGGATTCGCCAGGTTCAAAAACGCGCTTGCTCGGCAAGGCGGTGGTGCATCCGCAGCTGGAATTCACTTCGAGGATTTTGACCGCCTTGTCGCCCTCATTTTTAAACACGAACGTGCCAGTGTATTCGGATTCGTCCATCGTTGCCTCGTGAACGATTCGAGCCTCCTCAAACGTTAACCCTGCAGTTAGCAGGAGTGGACACGTGAGGCTCAACAATAGTATTTTGGCGAAGGTATTCATCATTTTGTGATTCGTGTTTAAGGAAACTAGAATTGTGTGAATAAAACGAGTAAATAAAGCGGCGGAACATATATGATTCCAATACACATTAACAGTATTTTGCGCTTTGGGTTCCAAATCAGTCTTCGGAATACTGGCCTTTTAAGCTTTCAACAATACTTGGATCGGCGAGTGTAGTAATGTTGCCCAATGCCCGGCCTTCGCCGATGTCTCTCAGTAAGCGGCGCATTATTTTTCCGCTGCGAGTTTTCGGAAGATCTACAGTAAAGATGACTTTTTCGGGCAGGGCAAACTTCCCGATTTTTTTCGCAACGAGGTCGTTCAGCTCTTTTTTGAGATTTTCTGATTCCTCGAATCCTTCTCTAAGAGTTACAAACGATGCCAATCCCTGGCCCTTGATTTCGTGTTTTATTCCCACCACCGCCGATTCAGCGACAGCGGGATGTTCTACGTAAACCGACTCTAACTCTGCGGTTCCGATTCTGTGACCTGAAACATTTACAACGTCATCCACTCGGCCAAGGATCCAAAAATATCCATCCTCATCCTTCTTTGCTCCATCTCCGGGAAAGTAATACTCTCCATTCCAATTGCACCAGTAGGTGGACTGATATCTATCAGGATCTCCATAAACGCCTCTGGTGATTCCTGGCCAAGGTTTTCTTATAGCTAGCAATCCTGCTTCCGCTTCTTCACCAGCATCATTCACGACCGCAGCGTCTATTCCGAAAAAGGGTAGGGTGGCACTCCCCGGTTTAGTAGGAGTGACTCCCGGTAAAGGACTGAGCATGATCCCTCCTGTTTCTGTCTGCCACCAGGTATCCACTATAGGGCATTTCTCTGCACCGATGGTTTTATGGTACCATATCCAGGCTTCGGGATTTATGGATTCGCCTACGGTTCCAAGTAATCGCAAGGAACTTAGATCGTATCCTGCCGGCCATTTGTCACCCCATTTCATAAAAGCACGAATTGCGGTAGGAGCCGTATAAAAAATCGTGGCCCCATATTTTTGAACAATTTCCCAGAAACGCCCATTGTCCGGATAATTTGGAGCACCTTCGTACATAATGCATGTAGCAGCGTTGGCTAATGGTCCGTAGACTAAATAACTATGTCCGGTGATCCATCCCACATCAGCGGTGCAGAAGTAAACGTCTTCGGGTTTTAAATCAAATACGTATTTGGAGGTTAAATAGGTGTAGACCATGTAGCCGCCTTGGGTATGCATAATGCCTTTGGGCTTCCCGGTCGTGCCACTCGTATATAAAAGGAATAGCATGTCCTCGCTATCCAATTCCTCAGGTGGGCACAAATGAGATTGGCCCTTAACCAATTCATGGTAGTCAACATCACGGCCTTCTTTCATATTGCACGCGAAGGTATCGCTTCCGTCTCGCTGTACGACGACTACTTTCTCCACGCAATCCAGGTCATCAATGGCTTCGTCAACAATCGGTTTTAGTTGGAGCGCTTTACCTCGCCTCCAGCCGCCGTCGCCCGTGATTACAAATTTGGCCTCCATATCGAGGACTCTGTCTTTAATGGAATCCGAGGAGAAACCGGCGAAGATGACAGAATGCACTGCACCGATCCGTGCACACGCAAGCAGGGCCATTGCTAGTTCTGGAATCATGGGCAGGTAAATCGCTACACGGTCACCTTTTTTTACTCCCAGGCTTTTTAGTCCGTTCGCAAACTTATTGATTTCGCGATGGAGGTCGAAGTAGGTCAGTACTCTGCTGTCGCCTGGTTCGCCTTCCCAGATCAGAGCAGCTTTGTTTCTATTCGGGCCATTCAAGTGGCGGTCAACGCAGTTGTAGCAAAGGTTTGTTGTTCCTCCTGTAAACCATTGGAAGAACGGTTTTTTCGAATCGTCCAAAACCTTGTCCCATGGTTTAAACCAATGTAGCTCACTTGCTGCTTCTGCCCAAAATGTATCTGGATCATAGATACTCTTTTTGTAGAGCTCCTGGTAAGCTTCCATTCCCGAGATATGCGCTTGATCCTGGAAATCTTGGGAAGGAGGGAATTTACGGTTTTCGTGAAGAACGACGTCAATCTCTTGGTTGTCCATAATGGTGGGAGTAATTAAATGTGGGTCGGAGTAAATTTATCTGAATTGAGATTTATTTTGTAAAATTACTATATACTCATAATTCCGGTATTTTAGTATCTAACTGACAGGGTTAGCGTCAATACCTTCAGAGCAAAAGCTTACTTCTTTTATTGGTTCTTCAGAAGTGGAGCCGGGAATCGGAGTCGAACCGACGACCTACGCATTACGAATGCGTTGCTCTACCAACTGAGCTATCCCGGCCAATTTCAGAACGACAGAATTGGGCCTATTTTTTCTCATTTGTAAAGTGTTTTGCTGTCAGACCATCTGATGAACTCAGTTTCAGATTGATTTTGTAGCAGCCTATCAGCATGGTCCAAGCCTCTATGAGTAAGGACCTGGAAGAAGGAGTAGCTCTTGCACTCGATTACACCAAACTTCGCAAAGTTGCCTCCGGTAACACGGATGTCATCCCTGCTGTTGCCCAGGATGTGGAGTCCGGCGAAGTATTGATCATTGGCTATGTCAATGAGTTGGCTTTGAGGACGGCCCAGGAAGAAAGAATGGCCACGTTTTGGAGTACTTCACGTAACGAGCTTTGGATAAAGGGGAAAACCTCAGGGGATTTTTTGGAACTCGTTGAGATCCGTATCAACTGTGAGCAAAACTCTATATTGTATCTGGTGAAATTGAAGGGAGCAGGTTCCTGTCACACCAAGAACTCTGATGGTAAGCCGCGTTTTGGATGTTACTACCGGCGTATTCTTCCGGACGGTACGCTCGAGTTTGTTTAATTGTTTCGAACTCCTGCTTAGCAACAGGTCTAGTTGGATCTAAATTCACCAAAGGCGTCTATAAGAAGATCGAAGCGGTCCTCTACTACCAATGTGTTTAATACCGACTGCTTAAGCTCGGCGTCGCTGATCATTGAGTAGGCAACCATATCGACGAAATTCTCAGGATCCTCAAGGCTCTCCATGAATTTCAAAAGGTCGATAGGGAATTGGTCGTTTGATTGGGCCAGTTGTTTAACCAAAGTTAGTAATTGGCTCTGCTTCTTGAGTAGTTCACTTTTCTCGATTTTTTGGGTCGACTCGAGCGGGGTAATCTCCGCTTCCCTATACGGTTTTTCATCGTATATCTCATCCAGCCGAATTCTGGCCAATCCATGAAGGATGAGCTGTGACGTTCCATCCTGCTGAGTTCTGCACCCACGGATTATTCCCAGGGTAGCAATCTTGTGTGCTGGTTCTCTTTCAACAGCAAATTCGATTTTGGATTTATCCAATCCAGCCACTGCGAACATTCTGTGTCCCTTAAGGCTTGATTGAAGCATTCTCCGATACCTCGGCTCAAAGATAAACAAAGGCATCATCACCTTTGGGAAAAACGCCACTTCCGGGAGGGTCATTACCGGAATGCGAGACGGGAGTTCTATCTCGAGCTTCATGGGATAATTCTATCCATGGAGCTCTAGATTCCAAGCCCAAGGTGTCATTTTTTTCGAATCCAGCTCATGTTTGTTTTCTGCATAATAAACTGCCATGCGGAGATACCAGAGGCGCCTGGGATCTACCTCTGGGTTGGTCTTTTTGATGGTTTCGAAAAGAGACTCAGGGCTGCGGCCTTCCAACTCGAAGATGTCCTTAAGGCCGATGTCCATCAAATCTCGGGCTGAAGCGATATCCATTTTAGGGATCTGCATTAGCCGGGAATTGAGTGCTTCGTAGTCTACTTTTTCCTTTTTCTTCGCCATCGGTCTTGTTTGTGTGAGTTGTTTGCAAAAAATCCAAGTACTTTGTATGCCTCTGTGACAGTTGTTTATAATGATTTACTCGGTGTGTCACAGGTGTGACAGATTGTGCCAAGGTTTTATGCGGATTCATCCTCGCCTCATTGAGCCAAATACAATTAAAGGCTTCGTTATAAGTGGCTTGTGTAAAAAGTTAGTCTCATGGCACCTCCATTGCTAACTTCCCAATCTTATTAAATTCGCACTTTTAAATTAACTAAACCCTATATCAGAACTGTAATGAGTCAGATCAAACCTCTCGGAAATCGAGTACTTCTCCAACGTGTGGAAGAAGATGAACAAGTAAAAGGCGGAATTATTATTCCTGATTCTGCCAAGGAAAAGCCCCAGGAAGCCGTAGTCGTAGCACTCGGAGCTGGGAAAAAAGACGATGATGGCAAAGTCCATGAGTTCTCAGTTGCCGTTGGCGACCGTGTTCTTACCAGCAAGTATGGCGGCACTGACGTCAAGTTGGGAGATGTAGACTACATCCTGGTGGATGAAGACGACATACTCGGAATCGTTGAATAATTAACCTTCACATTTAAAACACTTAGAAAATGGCTAAACAATTATTATTCGGCGAGAATGCTCGCAAAAAGATCCTCAACGGTGTCGAAGCTTTGGCTAGATCCGTAAAGGTAACATTAGGACCGAAGGGTCGTAACGTTGTTATCGACAAGAAATTCGGTTCACCAACTGTCACTAAAGACGGTGTCACAGTTGCCAAGGAAATCGAACTGTCCGATCCCTATGAAAACATGGGAGCCCAAATGGTTCGTGAAGTTGCATCTAAAACTTCCGATCTTGCTGGTGACGGTACCACAACTGCCACTGTTCTTGCTGAGGCGATTTATCGCGAAGGTTTGAAGAATGTAGCTGCTGGATCCAATCCTGTTTACCTGAAGCGTGGTATCGACAAAGCTGTTGAAGCTGCCGTTGCTGAACTTCACAGAGTAAGCAAGTCCGTTGAAGACCGCGAAGAAGTTCGTCAGGTTGCTACGGTATCTGCCAACTGGGATACACAAATCGGTGATATTATCGCTGATGCGATGGATAAAGTCGGTAAAGACGGAACCATTACGGTTGAAGAAGCCAAGTCTATCGAAACTACGCTTGAAGTGGTTGAAGGTATGCAGTTCGACAAGGGTTACTTAAGCCCTTATTTTGCGACTGACACCGAATCCATGGAAGCAGTTCTTGAAGACGCTGTTATTCTTCTTCACGAAAAGAAAATTTCTAACCTGCAGGACCTCCTGCCTCTCCTTCAGAAAGTTGCCCAATCCGGCAAACCTTTCTTTATCATCTCTGAAGATGTTGAAGGTGAAGCATTGGCTGCTCTTGTAGTGAACAAGATTCGCGGAACGCTGAGTGTGTGTGCTGTTAAGGCTCCTGGATTCGGCGAACGTCGTAAGGCGATCCTCGAAGACATCGCCATCCTGACCGGTGGTAAACTCATCACTGAAGATCTTGGTATCAAACTGGAAAACGTTACAGTTGAAGATCTGGGGTCTGCAAAGCGTATCACTGTAAGCAAGGAAAGCACGGTAATGATCGAGGGTGGTGGTTCTACCGCTGAGATCCAAGGCCGTGTGAAGCAAATCCGTCGTCAGATCGAAGAAACAACATCCGACTACGATCGCGAAAAACTGCAAGAGCGTCTGGCCAAATTGGCTGGTGGTGTTGCAGTGATCAATGTAGGTGCTGCTACCGAGACCGAAATGAAAGAGAAGAAAGCTCGGGTAGAAGACGCATTACACGCAACCCGCGCAGCTGTTGAAGAAGGTATCGTTACAGGCGGTGGAGTAGCATTACTTCGCGTTTCCAAGGCGATCGACGCTCTCAACCTGGAAGGTGACGAAAAGGTAGGCGCTGATATTGTGCATCGCGCAGTTCAAGCTCCTTTGAAGCAGCTTTGTGCGAATGCCGGCATCGAAGGTGCTGTGGTAGTCCAGAAGGTTCTGGAAGGTGACGGTTCAATCGGTTACAATGTAACAACTGACACCTACGAAGATTTGATCAAGGCGGGGGTTGTTGACCCGACCAAGGTTACCCGTGCTGCTTTGCAGAATGCGGCTTCTGTTGCTGGTTTGTTACTCACTACAGAGTGCTTGATTACCGACATGCCCGAAGAAAAGGCTGATGCTGGTGGTCACCACGACCACGGTGGTGGCATGGGTGGAATGATGTAATCGAATCACCAAAACACTTATTTCAAAAAGGTCCTTCCTTCGGGAGGGACCTTTTTTTGTACCAAAGATAAGGTTTTATTGAGGGACTGTCAGAGACTGGCCGTTGTCCCCTGGTGATATAGCTAGAATATAGGGAACCGCTTTTTCAGCCCATTCTTTTGCGTCCGGAAAACTATCGGCGCTTGGACCAAAGCAACTCTGGAGCATCTCGGTATTGATTACTCCAGGATTTAAAGGAATGGAGGCCATACCACGAGGAAGCTCCTGAGCCAAAGATTTGCTCAGACCTTCAATCGCCCATTTGGATGCACAGTAAGGTGCTACTTCGGGCGATGTACTTCGGCCCCATCCGGAACTGAGATTAATGACGATCCCTGATTCTTTATCAATCATGGCGGGCAGGAAAGCTCTGATACAATGGAATACTCCCTGAATATTCACATCAAATATCATTCTCACTTCTTCAACATCCAGCTCCCAAAGTGGGGCATTTGAATTTATGATGCCCGCGTTGTTTATTAAGATATCGGGTGCGCCAAATTCCTTCTCAATGCTCTTTGCCCATCGTTCAACCTCCTTGAAATTGCTAACATCCACTTGGTTAAAAATGTGATCGGAAAAACGGCTCTGAAGTTCATTCACGCCTTTCTCAGATCTGCCGCAGCCAAACACTTGATTGCCCCCCTTAATAAATCCCTCCACCAGTGCTCGACCCAATCCTCGCGTGGCTCCTGTAACGACAATCTTTTTACTCATACAGGCAGTTTAAAAAATCCGGACTGTTTGGAAAGAAGGATTTCCACTACTTTGATAGTCGAGCTTTTGGAAGCCTACATCCTTGTTGAGTCTTCCGGGGCTTCAAAATCAACTTCAGCTCTTTTTAACCACTTGTATTCCAGCGCATCTGCGTCGCGGATATGTTCACCCAGCGTATTCCCGTTCATGGTGAAGGACCGATGTTTTGTTGGTAAGGAAACGCCTCCCAGTTTAGTAAATGCTTCAAGGGTAATCAGTTTTTCTGGTCCCGGGCCATTCCGTGCAACGATGGGACTTGTTACAATATAACGGGCGCCCCCAACCATTTTGGTTTCAGGGTTAATAAGAACGATGTAGTAATCGTCCGGTGCATCCCCTGTTCCAGGGTTAAAGGTGACTTTGACCTGTTGATAGGTCGTGCCTTCAAACTCAAAATTGTCAGGCAATTTTTCATAGTTTGCGTTTATGTCCGCAAATACGAAAGGGATCCCGATAAAGTAATAAGGGGTAAGGGCCCAGAAACGTGGATTCAATCGTTGAGCAGGAGCATCGGCAGGGTGAAGCCAAGCTTCTGTTCCAGTCCAGCCGAACCGTATGTCTGAATCGGGCATTTCGTGCACTGCTTTGAAAGAACTTGTATCTACCCTTTGCAGGGTGTTGGTCTTCACATCCGGACCGCGATCATTCATGTGGTAAATCCAACGAAATTCCAAAACTTCGTTCTTTAGCCAATGTTTCAATCCACCATGAGCCTCAATCGCTTCAGCCATTAACTGGCCGCCTTCATTTTGAGAAAGGTGGGCGTCGACCTGGTCGATCCATTTCCCCAACTCGGATTTTAGAGCCTCGCAACTCATGAAACAAAACGTGAAAATTCCGAGGGCACTGGCAGCTAATGTCGTAGGTAATGATGTGTGTTTCATCGTATCAATAAATTGGGGTTGATAGAAGTTATTGACTTAAGTAATCCATAGGAAGCGTGAGCTTACAACATTCTTTCAAAAATTTTGCAGCAAATTGTCGGCCTAATTCTCCGATTTGCTTTTGTAACAGTTGGTATGCTTCGCGCCCCTCAGGTGTTTCGATTTTAATGGGTTCATATCCGAATTCCTTCAAATCGTAAGGGCTTGCTCTCATATCCAGTTCCCTCGCTTCGACCGCCAGGAAAAAGCAGTCAAGTGTCAACTCACTGCTGATCCAGGGATTCAATTTATAGCACCACTTGAAGAGATCCATGTTGAAATGTACACAGCCAAATTGTTCATGCTCGGATCGATTGTCCCGACGGGGTTGAATTTGGTTTAGCGGTTGAGCAGCTTCGGTAAAAAAGCGGAAGGCATCATGGTGGGTGCATCGAATGGTTTGTGTTTCAATTACATGTTCGATCTCTTCCGGGCTTAGGCGGAGAGGAGTAGCTTCATGGCGAATACAGGTTCCCTTATAAACCATGGCCCATTCGTGCAGACCGTAACAATGGAGTTGGCTCCTTCTGGTCTGAGCATTTTCAAGTAACTGGATAATCCACTTCATCCGTGAAACGACGTTTTCTGTCAGTTTGGATGGATCAATGAAAACACCTCGATGGTCCTCGGAGTACACGGCCTCTTTCAATAACTTTCTAGCCTGTTCTCCTTCCAGGACCACTCCAGTGGGAGGATGCCATTCGGTAATGAGTCGACGTTTACACTGGTAGTAGTCGAACAGAAAATCGTGAACCGGATGCATTTCGCCTCTCTTCCGTCTTTCGTGAAATGCATCCACCCAAGGTTGAATTCGCGAACTATGGGCCGCCTCTAAAGCTGTCCATTTCTCAATAGAGAGAATTCCTGGGGCATCAATTATTTTTGGCATCGCGGTTTAGCTGAGAGCTTCTTTTGCGACCCATTCTTCAACTTCCTCTTCCAGGAAGGCATCTTCCAGAATTTCCTGCGCCCAGGATTCATTTTTTGCCAGATGCTTCAGGACTCTTACCGACATCACCTGCGCAGCGGGGATTTCGGACCATATTGTTTCCGACAATATGCGCCAGTGGCCAGGCTGAATGGATTTTGGTTTTTCTAGCTGTGAGCTGCAGACATCGCACAAATGTAGAACCTGATCCAATGCCGGTTCTTTTGGCGCTGGCGGAACTTCAAAGATGGATAGAGGAACACCTGACTCCGTGCACAATTCACACTTTGCCCGGGACCGTCTGGTTAAGTCTTTTCCTAGCAGAGAAAGCTGGTTCTGCCTTTCACGGTGTGTCTCGAGTCCTTTGGCCATTTCGCTAGCAAAGGAAGTTTGGTGAAAAAGGGAATCTCTTTTAGTACCTTAGAGCTGAAAATCTCTTGGCCAAATCGTGCAACGGCCAGCTCCTCGAACAGTTGCAAATGGGCTATTCCGCGAGTCTCAATCAGATTGTCGGTGGTTGTTCCCGAGGAGAAAGTAAGGAGCAGAACTAGCTTAGAAATTTCTTTTCCCAGATAGTTAGACTCAAAAGAGGCCATAACCCCCATGAGTGATCGGCCTTTCTTTCACAATGTTCACTAAAAAGGGCCTTCATCTGAGGTTTACTGATTTCCAATCCGAGAATATTATCTCTGCTTAATACAAGCTCTTCGAACAAGGGCCGAAGACTTGTTCTGAGCCAATCGTCCATAGGCACTCCAAATCCCTTTTTTTTTGTGGATTGAAAATTGGTTCTTCTTTTAAGCAGTTTTCGTAACGGAATTTTCCCGGTCATAGTATCAAGATCCAGGCAAGCCTCCCAACTAAATTTTGAGGCAGCTGTAATAACTTCCCTATCCAAAAACGGTATCCGATTTTCGAGTGAGTGGTGCATCGAAGCCCGATCCATTTTTAAGAGCACCATAGGAAGGTGGCTTTCAAATTCACATTTTTTAATGAAATTGGCGCTCGGTGTTTTTTTCCATCCACCGTATTTGAATGCGCTATAACCAGATGGCCACTTCGGAAAATCTATAAATATGTTATTCAACCAATACTCGGATAAATGACTGTGTACCGAACGAAAGGTATCTCCTAAAGTTCTTTGGGTAGAGGGTGTAAACTTTGTTTGATCCCCCAGGTTTCCTACCAGTCGTTTGTAAAGGTATCTTAAAGCAAATGGGCATCTGTAGTATTCACACAATCTCATGATTTTATTGGCCCGTTCAGGATAGCCCCAGAATAGTTCATCACCACCATCCCCTGACAATACTACCTTGTAGTCATTGCTAACAAAATTGGAAATGGCGAGTGAAGGAAACATGGAAATATCTCCAAAGGGTTCTCCGCAGGAATCAATCACGTCGTCGAGAAGATGGATAGAGTCTTCTGTCGTAATTTTATATATGCTTTGATTGAGTCCCAGACTCTCGGCGTACCGCATGGCATCGGCTGATTCATCTGATTGTGGGGAGTCTGTCCCCATCGTAAAAGTTTGAACGACACCTTTTGTTATATTTCTGATGGTGGAAGCGATCATGGGAGAATCAATTCCTCCAGACAAGAATGCTGCCACGGGAACATCACTAATAAGATGTCTCTTAACTGCACTATTAAGCGCCTCATCTAGTTCGGTTAGTGCTTCCTCAAAATTAGGATTTCCTTCTTCGTTTGGAATTGGAAATGAATACCACTTCTTTGTTTCAATTCGTCCCGTGTGATCAATTTCTACCCAACTCCCAGGTTCAATCATCTGCGAATCGTTCAAAATAGCATAGGGAGCAGGAATATACGCAAGGCTCATATAGAGCCTCAAAGCTTCAGCAGAGACTGTACACGATTTACTCCAAGGGTGTGCCAACACTTGATCATACTGGGACGCAAAGAATATGCCTTTGGTATTTGTAAGGAAATATAGAGGTTTCATCCCCGCATGGTCGCGGGCAAGAAGTAGCTTCTTTTCGAGGCGGTCATAAAATGCCAAAGCAAACATTCCGTTGAATTTGTGGAACGCTTCTTTTCCCCAAGTCACCAAAGATTTTAGTACGACCTCCGTGTCACTGCCTGAAAAAAATACCTCTCCTTTTGCGATGAGTTCCTCTCGGAGTTTCTGGAAATTATAGAGTTCGCCATTGTACACTATGACGTGCCGGCCATCCCTGGTTGTCATGGGTTGATTCCCCTTCTCACTCAAATCCAAAATAGCCAATCTTCTAAAGATAAAAGTAGCAAAACCTGGATCATCCCATCGCCCCTTACCATCAGGACCGCGACGATCCATTAATTGACCCAAATGGTTCCAGTCAGCGTCACTGGGGGCCTGCTTAAAACTAAATTCGCCTGCAATACCACACATTAGGGCTTAATGATGGTTACGATATAGTTTGAGGAGCTCTGCATTCCATTTTTCAATGTTGTACTCTTGCTCGATCTTTTGCCTTCCGCAACGACCCAATTGAAGTTGTTTTTGAGAAGAACCCATAAGTTCCTTTATTTTCTCAGCGAGGGCCAACTCATCCCGTTCATTAATCAGGCAGCCGGAAATATCATTTTCTACTAATTCAGGGATTCCACTGTGGTAAGTGGCAATAACTGGAACTCCCACAGCCATCGCTTCTTTTAGGGAATTGGGAATCCCTTCTTCGTCGCCATTGTCTGCAGTCACGCTAGGGCATAAGAAGATATGGGTTTCGCTTAGCTTCTCAATAATCAAGTCCTGATTCATATCTTCGAGAAGAAGGATGTGTTTTTCTTTACCATGCTTGATGATCAGTTCTCCGATTTCTTCCCGTAATGGTCCGCTTCCAATGATAGTATAGACAATGGGCAAGCCCTCTTCGACGAGTCTTGCGACTGCTCGCACTGCGTATTCCAGCCCTTTTTTCTGAACCAACCTGCAGTAGCTGAGGAGCTGAACTGGGTTATTATTTTGGGGAAGCGCATTTCTAAATTTGAATCGATTTATGTCGATACCGGATCGAAGAACAGTGATTTTTTCTTCATCGCATCCGAGGTCGATCAATCGGGATTTAAAATTATCTGATACAGGTAACACTCTATCGACTGCCTGGAACGTTTCGTTAAATACCTTTCTTCCTCTTTCTTTCAAATACCGGGTGATGTCATACCCACGAAACGACACCAACCATTTTCCGTTAAGTATAGGGAATTTTCGAATTCCAATCATATCTTGTACCAAGTTCCCGAATTGAAAATGAACTACGTCATAAGGTCGCTGCCCAATGAAAGCATCGCAATTATATATGCCGGGTTTTTGACCTCTAATAATCTGTGATAGTGAATACCTGATCAACCACAGAACAGCCATCGGCGTTTTATAACCCCGGGTGATGATAGTAAACAATAGGGCCAGTGCCTTTTGATAAGACTTTGTGTTTTGTCTTGGAAAATAAAAGGTTCGTTCTTCGAGTTTAAACCCGGTTACCGCGTTCTGGGAAAGGTCAGCGCCAGATCCCTTTTTATAGGCGTAAATCTCTACCTGATGACCTGCTTGTATGAGTCCACATATCTGATTGAGAACAAACGTTTCAGATACCTTGGGAAATTGAAAAACGACTACTGCTATACGCATTGTTTGAGGTCGAGTTTCATGAGTACCTTTTCAGTCATCCTGTTACATGGTTTAAACAACTGCAAATCATTTGCTACGCTGTCTTTGAAATTCCCGGAACCTTCTGAGTGGGTTCATTAAAGAAAGTCAATACGTGTTCACGGATCCGATTCATGAAAGATTCCGTTTCAAATGCGGTTGCTTGTTGCATTAGGTATTCCCTTAGAGATTCCTGTTTTTGCCTGTCCTCCAACACAGAGATGATTTTCTCAAAAGCTTCTTCTTCGGTATTGAAAATGAGGGCTTCATTTTTACCTACCACTTCCAATTGTCCGCCAACACCATAGACGAATGGAATACAACCTGCCTTCATGAGTTCTGCTATGGTAATTCCAAACCCTTCGATGCGAAAGTGAATAGCAAAGCGGGAATTGCTTAACAGTTGTATAAATTCCTTCCTGGGACGGCTAACATGTAAACTCACCCATTCCTTATTCTCTTTCTGAAGCGCTCTTAGATGGGATAAATAAGCTTTGTTCACCTCAGTGCCTACGATGTGCAGTTTTACCGGATGCCCTCTACTTCGAACCCTCTTTAGAAGTTCGATGGCCTTATGCGGCTCTTTTTCTGGCGCTAACCTCCCACAGGAAATAAATGAAAACTCTTTTGTTTCCCATTCTACCTTTGGGTATTCTTTGTCAACCGGAGGAAATACAACGGTGGCCGGTTCACCATGAAATCTTTCGTATTTTTTGGCGACAAAATCGGAGCAGGTGAGAGTCAGGTTTTGTTTCATTCTCTCAATAGAATAGCCGGATACTCGTTCGTGGCGTCTCCTACCCAACACATATTTTGGGGCGTGGACATATTGGATTCCCGGTTTTTGAAGATCCATTTCATTGTAAGCGCTTATTCCCAAGTCGAACTTTTTGGAATGCTTTTTATAGTAGCGCATCAACAAATGTTGTAACCATGGGTGAGGTTGCGAAATGTTTTTAAAAAAATAGACTACGCCCGAGGAGAGCCACTTCGGAACCGGGGATACTGTTTTGACGGAATCCTCCCCTAGATTGGTTCCGTAGAGGGCGTTGATCTTATTCCAGTTTACAGGAGTGAACGTAACCAGGCTCAGGTTGTAATCCTTTTTAAGTGCTTCTAGAATCCACAAGCAAACTGTCTCGGCTCCGCCAGACATAAATGCGGAAAATACCACGGCAATGTGAGGTTTATTTTGCATAACTTGGATTAAAAGGAAGAATAGATGTTAACTGCTCCTCTTATGACCGGACCAGCAATAGTGGCCCCAGAATCTAGGATTATTTTTTAGATTACCAGAAGTTTATAAGAACTCCGACAGTAGAGTGGTTTTTATAAGTACTCCGAATTGGTATTGATCGGGGGAGCCAAAAAGGATCAATCGTAAAATATATAAATCAACTTTTACTTCCCAGGTTCAGACGGATTACAATCCTGTAGTGCCTCTTCGGTTAAGATTCCACCTTCATCCCCTCAGGAAAGATAGATGGTCCTGAATATTTAGGAGTATGTTTTGCCTGGAGTTTCAATTTGCAATAGGCATTCAACCTACGACTTGGATTGGGTTTTGTTTTTATCAACAACTGAAGCGAAATCTGCTATAGTCGAGAATTGGAAAAGATCCCGATAGGATAAGTTGATTCCAAATATTTTCTTAGTCAGACTAAGTATCTGCATGATCATGAGCGAATGACCGCCAAGGGCGAAAAAGTCATCATTCAGTCCAATTTTATCAATATTAAGAATCTCCTTCCATATATACTACCAATTCGTTCGGTGAACACTCTCTTTCTGGTTCCTGAGTCGTGGTAACGATTTCAGATTCTGGGAGAGCGCGGATGTCAATTTTCCCATTCACGGTAAGAGGCATTTCTGAAAGCTTGATGAACGCGGATGGAATCAGGTAATTCGGAAGTTTTTCTGAAAGAAAGTCTACAACAAGCGTGCAGGGTCAAGAACGAGCGTGCAGGGTCAATGTTCATATTTGTGCTCTCTCCGAATACTTCTTCTCCCATTTCCACTAATTTTCTAAGATTGTTCTTGGTAGAGTGATGTGATTTATTTGTATTACTTCATCCACTTTTCAACCGAGAGAGATAGTTCAAATTTTTATGAATATGAAATATGAACATCGACCCCATAGGCTCCCCCTCATCAAACGCTTGTGTGAAATCCATCAGATGCCTCAAATGTTCGCACGCCCGCGAACCCCCAATGACAATCCCTTTGTGGAATCATTTTTCAGTAC
>JAQBYJ010000056.1 GCA_027622555.1 Verrucomicrobiota bacterium | reverse complement strand
TTCCAGAACTCATCGACACAATCAACAACTACATTGAGCAACACAACGCAGCCCCCAAACCCTTCGTCTGGACCGCCAGCGCGAAGGACATTCTGGAAAAAGTAAAGCGTGCTCGAGCAAAGCTTGATATGTTACAGACTGCTTGACGCACTACACTAGAAGATTAATTGTATGTGACTTATGGGCAAGGAAATTATCCCGTATCAGTATATTGGTATATTGGTATATTGGCTCCGGCAAAGAAACGCCCCAAGCAACTACCCCTTGTCACTTGGGGCTAATGTGTTGGTTGCAATTCCTCAATCAGCAACCCTCACTCTTCTCAGCCCAATTAAGGGCTATGGATTTAACACCTCTGTACCCTATCAATTAGGTAGGTAATTGCAACCGGAAGCTATACAAACTAGCAGGAGATTCAGCTCACCAATCCTGAGCGCTTATATCATTTTCAGACTGTGCTTAAAGAGCTGGTCTGTCCTTAACCCAGGCCAGGGTCGTTGCACTCAGTAATGCATTAGAACATATACCTCGTAGTTCAAAAGGGGCCTTCTGAGGGCACTTAAAATATTATACTTAGCAACTCCATGACTCGATTGGAGATACGTTGGATTACCCTGATTTAAGTAGAGTGTTAATCGCTCATATTATAGTATTAACACCTTATTAATTACAGTAGATTCACTGTATTTTTGTCCCACGTTCAGTGATGGCCCTACCAAGCTGAAAAGTATATTAAGTTAGTTTCGTTCAAGACCTTGCATAACCTTTATTTCGGTTTGAATTCGGTTAGCTTCCGTATGACATCCCGCAAAACAAACAAGGTGAGTTCGGCCTCTATCTGTTCCTCTCTTTTCAACATCTCGTTATCTCTCCGATTCTTTGCCGTGGCTATCTTACTACTAAGATAATTACGGAACTTTTCATACCAGATCTTATCTTTTTCCTCTCCGAGTATCTTAGGCTTGAAGGTATCCGGTTTCCACCTGTCCACCATCGAGAGCTGTTCAGGTTTAGTAACCGCCTTGTAGGCTTTATTCAGGCTAATTTCTCCAGCGTTCGCCTTTGCGATTATCTCCTCGTCTCCAGAGTTATTGATAATCTCGGCCTTTCTTACAGAGTCTTCCGAGACACCCGCTTTTTGAGCAATCATCTTACGGGTAGCACCCACCTCTTCAGCAGGAACGGACAAATCCTGTGAATCGGCCTCTAGCCCAGTGTTTGCAGGAGTAGATGAATTCATCAACACCGTAGGAGGCTTCTCATTCTTAGAGCCAAAATATCCTGTGGCTCGTCTAAATTCTGCCTTAGCCGCCAATACTGGTTTCAGTTTCAAAAACAGATTCGCCCGCTGATAGGTATCCAGATTACGACGAGAGAATTGATTCTCCACAATCCACTCTTCGGGCTCCATACCCTTGGGTAGTTTTATTACTTTTGTCTGATAATGCTTTAAACCGAGCCTCTGAATTATCTCGTAACGTTGATGGCCATCAATCAGGAAGTGCTCCCCCTCCTCCTCATCAAACCAGAGGACAAGAGGATCTCTACAACCTTCATTAAGAATACTTTTCTCAAGTCCAGCCGACTCATCATCTGATGACGGTGGTATCAGGTCTTTAAATTCTTTGCGTACAACAAATTTCATTGTTCGTGGGTTAGGAGCTTACCGAGAATATTTTTCCCAATCAGTCGGAACGAATGGTTCATTCCCATGGGTTACCCATGGGTTACCCGTAGATTGCCCGTTGGTTACCCGTCCATTCATTCGTTCATTAATTCCTTCATTTGTTAATCCATTCCTTCCTTCTTTTGTTAGTTCATTACTTCCTTCATCTCTTTGTCTATTGATAGGTTCTTCTGTAAGTTCCTTCTTTATTTCTTTTGTAGATTCCTTTGTTTCTTCATGAGTTCTTTTCTTATGTTTCTTAGCTCCTCCAAGTTTGCCATTGGTTCTGTTAGCTTTTAGGCCTGCGTTTAACTTCCAGAACTCCTTAGCCTTAAAGGCATGAGGATCTTCAGTTGCCTCAATCATTCTGGAACGCAGTAAGGCCTTCTGTATTTGTTCACCCGTTACCTCTTCTTCGGTAACACCAAGCAGCATCAGCCAGTCGTCAGGTTCTTTGATATGAATCGTGTCAGATTTGGAGATTTGAATCTCCTCATACAAAGAGAATACGTTTTCAAGTGGATGAGCTAATCCTGACATTTCTGCGAAAGTGCGAAACGTGCTTAGTCCTCGGTAGCCAGTTGGAAACATCATGACTGAACCCTTTCTAGATTAGCGTTGTCGCTACGGGGTTTAATACCTTCACAAGGGGGTATAGTCGTCTTTTGACTTAGATCTCCAGTGTTCTTGGAGTTTTCGACACTGTTCCTGAAGTGTGAGTAGTAGTTAGACTCGATTACTTCACCTCTATTGATTCGTTGGTCGGCAATCTGCTCCTGAGCCTTCTCCATGGTGTTCAGTGACCAGGCAAAATTCCCCCAGTCGCTATTCGAAGGCATGGCTTCACGTAGTCTCCGGTCTTCGCTTCTTGGATGGGGTTCCGAAATCCTGACTATGACAGCCTCGTATTTCCAATGAGGTTCTGCCTTCTCAGATTTTATAAACCGATAGCGGTAAATAGCCCAGGGTCCATCTTTCCAGACTAGTTCATGGAGGAATGATCCTTCTCGTTCAAATACCTTTGGGACTGGTCTGATGTTGGCAGCTTCTAGGGCAGGATCGTTATTGATTTTCAAAGTTTTCACAACGCCACCTCCTCTACTACTTTTTCCCCATGAGCATCGAAGCTGTTGAGATAATTCATCAGACTGTCGTACACAATCAATCGTACTCCCCGCATCGCTCCTCGTTTACGTATCAACACGGACCTGACGGGTGGATTGGGATTCTCTGCAGTTGGAAGAATCAATTCATTTAGTCCGCTTCTCGTGTAACCTGAGTGCGGGCATTGTTGTCCAGATTTCGGAAGCCGTATAAAGGACGGTACTTGTTTGGCAATTTGAGCCAAACCGGTGTAAGGGTTTTGCTCCCCTGATTTTTGAACCCGGTTAATCTCCGGCGTATGTTTTCTAATGTTAGTTATCGTCATTTCTGACTATATAAAGCGCAGAAAATCCACGATTATGTTCACCGGATAATAATTTTTATGCGGTGAATCTCCCGACTATCCTATGGTGGTAGCAACCCGATCCTTCGCAATTCTCGACGAGCATCTTCTGGATTTTTGTCAAAAATGCTTTCTCTTGTTGAATCCATGCTTTCCAGTCTGTCTACGATCTGTGTCTTCGCAAAGCGCTTTTGGAAATAGTCTTCCGCTTTATTTGCTGCATTAATTAGAGTTGCGGAACTTCCGTAAAATACCCGTTCAGGTATTTCCACTGATAGAATTTTGTGAATTTTGGACAGTGCAATGCTGGGGCCATATCGTTCTTTCAATCTCAGGGCTGCCAAAAAGCTCAGAAGATCACGCTCTGATCTCCGATTTCCACTTCCTCCCTCCGGTTTCACATCTGTCGGCTTTATTTTTTCAATTAGGTTTTCAAATGCTAACTTCAACTGTTCGGGCGTCTTGGACCAATCAATTAAAATCTCAAATACCTCCTCGTCATTCTCAGGATCATAGTAATAAGGATCAAAGATTCTAACCGGTTCCTGCGGGTAGCTAGAAGACCACTTTCCTTGGACCCGTTGAATAATTAGGTTTTTATCCTTTGGCAAAAGACTAACATATGGGGTTGTGATAAACTCTTTAAACTCAACAAATGTAAAAGGGTGAAGACCTCTCTGATAAGCAACACGAGTGTATTCAAATTGTGTTGCAGCAAGGAGCTCTTCCTCTGGAATCCAACAATGTTTGCAGCTTTCCACCAACCATTCCTTTTTCTTCACGAAAAAGGCCCATTCCTCAGGTGGAAGGTCTGGTTTCTTTTTCTTCATTGAATCTCTGATAGCTTTCCAAGAGCTGACCGTTTGGTATCCATATCAATATGAGTATAGGGGTTGTTAATTTCCCAGAATCCCGGGCAACCTGTTTACAGCAGCCGCTTGAGTTGAAAGGTCTAAATGTGTATATCGACGGTGAATTTCATCGGACGAATGGCCTACCATAGCTTTCCGAACATCCATAGAGACATCGGAATTGGCCAGCCGGCTGATAAAAGTATGCCTTAGTGAGTGAAACCCTAGCTTACGGAACTGTCGGCCTTTCCCCTCCTTCTTGTCACCTAGCGGCACAACGACTCCAGCATCATCCATAAGTCTGTTGAAGGCGTTTGATAGTCCTCCTGCGCTGCCTGAAGCCTTTCCGTGGAGGGAAGGGAAGAGTGGAGCCATGCCAACGCCAGCCGGTCGGTTCTTGAGCCATTGGAGGACTTCCCCGTGCAAGTATACTGTGGTCTCTGGACTTTGGGTTTTCTTCCGGCTTGCTGTCTTGCTTTCGATGAAGGTTAGGCTTTGGGCTTCAAAATTGATATTTTGGTGGAGCAAGTTTGCACAATCGTGCAAGCGGATTCCTATATGATAGGCATGAATCACCATGCCATACCACTCATCGTTTGCGGCAGATAATAATTGTCTAACTTGCTCATCCGTGAACGGGATTCTCTCTTCGGCAGGTCGGTCAAATCTTTCAACGGCATCGGCTGGATTCACTATGGCTAGACCCTCCTTTACCGCTGCTCGAAATACGCTTGAGATTACTTTCAGATGAAGGTCGGCGGTATTGTAGCTCTTCCCCTGCTTGATTTGCTCCTCAATGTATTTGGCAACTTCCATGGCTGAAACACTTCCGATAATGGCATTTGCTCGCCGTTCCGATAGGGAGTCTATAAATCCATCTAAAATTGGCTTGTAGCGTTTGATTGTGGAACGGCCTCTTCGAGTTTCCTTGCCTCTCAACCAACGAGTAAAAAAGTCCTTCGTCGATTCCCGCGCCATCTTTTCTCCAGACGAGGCAAGAACCAACTCGCTCATCACTTTCATGACTTGGGCCTGTGTAAGTTCTCCCCGTATCGCCTTGCGCGCAGCCTTTTCCCATTCAGCTAAAATTTCCTGAGCTTCTTTTAGGTTATTGGTCTTGGTAGTCCGCTCAACAAACCTCCCATTGCCATCTTTGAAGATAGCTTTCCAATTTCCTTTGTTTCCTCTTTGGCGAAGATGTCCCATAACTTAAAAACCTGGTTTATGCCAAGAATTTTGCCAAAATGCGAGGATGTTTGTCAATGTTTGTTATCGTATAAGTTCCTCTATTATAGGCAATTATAGGTGTTAAATTGAGGAGTAGACAGAAACCACGGTTCTATCCAATTGAACTACAGGGACCCACAAAAGGCAAAATCAATGGCGTTGGGGTAATTGAGGTCAATAGCAAAGGAAATAAGAATCCAGAGCAAGGGATCAGATTTTGGAATCAAATTAATTTCAATGCCGAACCCCTTTTCCTTCCCCTGTTTCATTGCGCAGTAACCCGGCTGTTTCTCCGGTAAAGAGTTACTCGTACCGTTTATTTTCCAAGAAGTTAATGAAAATCTCCGGTCTGGCCAATGGGCTGAAAAGTGTTCATGGTGCACGACATGAAACGAATTCTATTTTTGCTGGCGTTAATGACAGGCGCCCTGAGTGCGGCCGCCGGAGGAGCAGCGGACTCAGAATCGCGGGCCAGCCACTTTAACATTCAGGCGGCCGCGGATTACCTGGAGTCCCGCAATGGGCACGCCCTGCTGGTGTACCACAAGGGCGACCGGGTCTTTGAAGCGTATTTCAACGGTCATACGGCGGATAAAGCGCATCGGCTGGCCAGCGGCACCAAAAGCTTTTCCGGTGTGCTTGCGGTCATGGCGATGGAAGACGGGCTGCTCGATCTGGATGAGGCTGTTTCGAAAACAATCACCGAGTGGAAAGACGATCCGCAGAAATCAAGAATCACCATCCGGCAACTGATCAGTTTATCCGGCGGGATCGACGGTGGAGACAATGGCAACACGCCGAGTGGCAAAGAGGCTATTGCGATGGCGAGCTCCACAACGGAACCGGGGGCTTCGTTTTCCTATGGTCCGATTCCGTTTCAAGTCTGGGGAGACCTACTGCGGCGAAAGTTGGAACCTAAAGGCGAGACGGTCGAGGAGTATATGCAACGGCGCTTGATGGACCCCATCGAATTGAAGGTTGAATACTGGCGCAAAGATGAAGACGGTGCCATTCAGTTTCCGGCCGGAGCGTTTATAACCGCTCGGGAATGGGCGAAATTCGGATTATTCGTTCTGGCGGGAGGTGAGTGGAACGGAGAAAGGCTGGTTTCCCGGAAGGGATTGAAGCAATGCTTCGAGAGCAGCGAAGCGAATCCCAATTATGGATTAACATTCTGGCTGAGCCGATGGGATGATATGCCCGGCGACCTGGTGATGGCCGCTGGAAAAGGGAAACAGAAATTGTATATGATACCTTCAGAAGATTTGCTCATCGTTCAGTTGGCGGAAGCCCAAGGCTACGGCGAAAAGGATTTCCTCGATAGATTCTTTAGTAAGCCCGGCACGGAATTCGACAATGAAACAGGCCGACCCGATCCGGTAGCAGCCGCGCCGGACCAGGCCAACGAGAACCTGGCTCGACTGCGCGCGATGGATACCAATGGTGACGAACAGCTCACCGCCGAAGAAGCCAAGGAGTGGGAATTCTTTACGCAGGCAGACGAGGACAACGACGGCATCGCAACCGGAGCCGAGATTGGAAAGTTTTTGAGAAGCCGCAGAAGGTAGACCGGCTACCGAACCAAAGGAGTTCATCCGCTTACGCCCGAGGTCTACGGCGAGCAGCCTGGATCTTAACAAGAAATCCACAAGGAGCTTGATTCCAATCCGGGACATCCGCATTTTCGCGCCCAATGGAATTGGATTTGAATCAATTACCCGTCGGAGTACTGGCGGTGGTAGTGTTTTTTTCGCGAGTGTTGGATGTATCGATCGGTACAATCCGCACGATCTCCACCATCCAGGGACGCATGGTGCTGGCATTTGTGCTGGGTTTGTTCGAAGTTTCCATCTGGCTGGTGGTTATAGCCACCGTAGTGAATACCGTGATGGAACGTCCGTGGCTGCTTATCTTCTATGCCCTGGGATTTTCCACCGGGAATGTAGTGGGTATTGTGCTCGAACGTAAGCTAGCGTTGGGCCATAGTATCCTGCGCATCTTCACCGGAAAGCACGGTCAACTAATCGGCTCGACACTGCGTGAAAACGGTTTTCGGGTAACCAGCTATACGGGAGAGGGAGCAAGCGGCCCCGTCAATGAATTGCACGTCGTTTGTGAGCGACGTTTGCTGACCAAGGCTCTTAACCTGGTGCAGACCATTGATCCGGAGATTTTTTACGTGTGTGAAACACCGACTCGCGTCCGCCGTTTCGGACCACCCATGTCTGCTTCGACCACCAACCTGCTCGATATTCGAAAGCGCAAATAAATTCCATCGTTTGAGTCTAGTGCTATACGGTCCAGCACTCGAAATCCGGGGCACTGCCGGAAAATGAGTTCTGGCACCAAATTACTGGTGGAATCAGTGAGCCTGACACAACGGGGAGGCAAAACCAGTTTACCATTGAGATATCTAATCAACGAACCGCATTTTTTAGCTTGCTTTGGAAAATTTATCGGCTTTCCTACGCACCTCCTATGGCAGAAGAAATCACAGAAGAAAACAAGCGCTCATGGAATCCACTGGACCTGGATTTCACGGATGCAGACATTTTGGCTCGTTACGTTACAGAGACGGGAAAGATCCTTCCTAAACGGATGACCAAGCTTTCTACCCGGCAACAACGCCATGTAACGAAAGCAATCAAGCGCTCACGCAACATGCTTCTGATGTTGTAAGTGTGGCTCTTCCGCTTTAAGGGTCCACAATGGCCCAAGTTCTTCAGCCTACTCCTTCAAATCTCGACCAGCTGGCTAGCATACTAGCCCAAGGCGACATTGTAGCTATCCCCACTGAGACCGTTTATGGCTTGGCCTGTAATGCCCTCGATCCCGCCGCTGTCGCAAAAGTTTACAAAGCCAAACAAAGGCCATCCAAGAATCCCCTGATAGTTCACATAGGCGGATTGGAAAATTTGGCTGAAATCGCCGAAACCTCAGAAGCGTCCGAACAGTTAATCAAGTCCTTTTGGCCAGGTCCATTGACACTTATTCTTCCAAAGTGCCCCATCATCCCCAACGAGGTGACAGCCGGCACTTCTACGGTGGCTGTCCGAATGCCTTCTCATCCGGTGTTCAGAGAATTGGCCAAGCGATGTCCCTTTCCTTTAGCCGCACCAAGCGCCAACCCGTTTGGTTATGTCAGCCCAACCAAAGCAGAGCATGTAGAACAAAACATGGGTGATTCAGTGGAATGGATTCTTGATGGAGGCGATTGCGAAGGAGGCCTGGAATCAACCATCATTTCCTTGGTAGACCCGAAGGCCCCTGTCCTTTTGAGGCATGGAGGCATATCCATTCAAGAACTGGAAGCTGTGCTAAACACGAAAATTATCTCCAAGACTATAGTGGCCGAAGTTTCTGATGAAGCTCTCCTTTCGCCTGGGCTATTGAGACGTCATTATAGCCCTCACACTGAGATTCGACTCTTTGAAGGCTGTGCTCCGAAAGTCGGTGAAAATGAAGCTATTGTATTTCTCAACGCGGGTGATTGCAGTGGTGAGGATGAGTTTTCCCTTTCCAAGAAAGGAGACCTAACAGAAATAGCTCACAACCTTTACGATATACTTCAAAGACTGGATAAGAAAGGGTTTGCCCGGATCCATTTTCAAATCCCTGCAACTATTGGAATCGGCCAGGCGATTCGGGATAGATTGTGCAGAGCAGCAGCACAGGACTAGCAGGTAATAAAAGTCCCCGAAAGGAGCGGGGGAAAACGACACCTGGAACGTGCGTTAAACCCTTTCACCCTGCTTGGGGACCTGGTGATGATAGTAATCTTTATATCTATGATATTGGTACGAATAATAGTACCCTGAAACGGATAGTTTCAGGCTATTCAGAACGCTACCAAAAACCGGGACCTCCGAATCCACAAGCCGGCGCATGTTTACCAAAATCGCTTTTCGATTAACCGCGTTAAATTTGATGGTATAAAGGACACCATCCACCAAGGGAAGTATCAGGAGGGAGTCACTCACCGCTGAGAGAGGAGGTGTATCAATAATTATCCGCTCGTAGCGCGAGCGAGCGATTTGAAGAAACTCTTCAAATTTTGAAGAACTCAAGATTTGAGACGGATTATTCGCCCGACCTCCGGTGGTGATCAAATCCAAACCTGTTTCGGTATCGGATTTTACAATCTCATCGAACGTGGCCTTTTCATAGCAGTAATCGATAACGCCTAACTCGTTATTGAGCCCTAAAGACTTTGCCACATTCGGAAGACGCATGTCACAATCGATGAGCAAGGTTCGGTCTCCATGGGATGCAAATGTAAAGGCGAGATTGGTAGAAATGAAGGTTTTACCTTCGCTCGGAATAGTAGAAGTGATCATGAAGCACTGAGCTTCTTTACTAATTGCCTTTAATTTTAGACTCGAATGCAGTGCCCTGAATCCTTCGGAGGCCTGATTCTCTATCGAGGAGTTCACCATCTTCGCCTTTTCCACGGTAGGCAAATTTTTCACCTCTGAAATGATACCCAGTAGCGGCACACCGATTACTGATTCGATATCAAAAATTGATTTTACCCGGTCATCCAAAAAGGAAATAATGAATGCGACTCCGAGTCCCAAAATACAACCACCGATAATTCCGGCACCAAAAAACAGGAAATAGTTTGGCCAGTAGGGCTCCAACGCCATACCAGCACGGTCCAATACCCGAGCATTGGCATTGTCCAGACTAGAGGAAATATTTGTCTCACGCATGCGAGAAACCAGGGTCTGATACATGACAGTATTCACTTCAGCTTCCCGTTGAATGGTCTCGTAATCCACACTCAATCGGTCAATTCCCAAAAGCAGGGTCTCCTGACTTTCCACAGCTGATTTTGCTTCTTGGTCTCGGGTTCGGGCCTGGAGTAAATCGGAATAGACTTTATCCACCTCCGTTTGAAGCGCTTTGGCCAATTCGTCCTGCACTTCCTGAAACGACCGCATCGCCCCGATCATGGTCGGATGCTTTTCTCGATAACGTTTGGAGAGTAATGCCACTTCAACCGTCGCCGTGGATAGATCACTATTGAGCTTTTGGACCAAGGGGTTGTTGGAGATAAAGCTCAGGCTGAGAAGGTCTTTCTTTTCGGACCTGTACTGCTCAACGAGACTCCACCTCGATTCAATCTCATAAAGAAAGGCCTCCGCTTCGGCACTCTTGAGATTTAGTACGCGCAACTTTTCGTTCTCTATGACCGAACGTTCGTCAAATGAAACGGTATGATGTTTCTCGCGATACTCTTGAAGCTTAAATTCAAGTTCCTCCAGCTTGCTTCGTTGTTGATCAGCACGAATGCGAAGATCTTCAACAGCCTTCAATGAGGCCTCCAGTTGTTTGCGTTGATTGAAGCCAATATATTCATCAACAAATAAATTGGCAACCTTGGCTGCCAGCTCTGGATCCGGGTGGACGAATTCAACGGCAATTATTCGGGTCAATCGCTTCGGAATTATCTTTCGGTTTTCAAATAGAATTACCCCAATGGAAATCTCACTCGGATCTTTATTTTTTAAGTACGGTTGAATGAATCGTTCACGTTCATTTCCTTTGAGGCGATTACTTACCTGTTCAATGATGGCGTTACTTTCCAGTATACCGACCTGAGTATTAAAATCCTCTGTCCCACGCATGTCTTGATTGTCGACTTGCTCGAACTGAACGACTCGATTTGCTTCACGCTTAACCTCTACAGTGGAGATGGATTTGTAGCGCTGCGTCTGGCTTAGTATGACCAGGGTAGTGACGATCTGAACTAACACAAATATGACCAGAATCCACCAGATACGCTCACGTATAATCAGCAGGTAATCCTGAAGACTTCTTTGATGACCCGAGTCTCCACCATAACCACCTTGATGGTAGCCTGAGTCGTAGTTGTAATAACCACGCCCGTCAGGACTTTCTTTTTTGATGGATCGATCCATGGTTTAGAAAACACGCTCGGGTACAAAAATCACATCATCCTTCTGCAAATTCCAGGTAGCGGCTTCATCGCCGCTGATGAGCTTTCTCGTATCGATCTGAAATGTTTCTGTCTTTCCTGATACAAGGGTGCGCGTTAAGGTTACCTTCGCTTTATCGGCCAAGCGATTAAACCCACCGGCCAAAGAAATGGCTTCAAGCAGGACCATCTCCTCTTCAGGTGGAAAAATAACAATGCCGGGTTTGTTGACCTGACCGATTACATTGACTCGCTTAAGAGCATATTCAGTAACGGTCACATTGATTTGGGGGTTAACCAAATAGTCGCGATCGTAGAGTTCAGTGATCAATTTTTCAGCGTCGAAAATAGACCTTCCGCCAACATATATTTTTCCGATCAGGGGCAGAACAATGCTTCCATCGCCCGAAACCCGCACTTCACGAAAAAGTTCCTGTTCCTGGAAAACTTCCACGCGCAGTAAATCAGACGGATTCAAAAGGTAGTTCCCTTGTGAATTGCTGGCCGACTGAGCAGCAACATCCTGGTTCACTGTTTGGAGGTACAGGAAAACGAGAAACAAAAGGGATGAAGACTGAGAAAAATATTTCATTTTATGTTCTAACAAAAAAGGAGGCATCAGAGCGCCTCCTTTTCAAAGTAAAATTAAAAAAATCTCAATAGCGCAATGTTCCAGAAATGTTGATCACATTGTTATCAAAGTCCGCTGGAGCAAAGTCGCTGTCGTTATTATAAAAGATATACGCAATGCTAACGGCCGTGTTCGAGTTGGGCGCATAGGTAACGCCTACTTGCCCAGATACCCCATCGTCAGAGCGACCAAGGGAATAATCGTCACTACTCAGGCGTAAACTGGCAAATCCAGCCCAATTTTTACTTAATTCCGTAGATCCAGAGATTTGCAAATCATCGGATTTAATTGAAGTCCCATAAGAATCAGCGTTGAAATCTCGGGAATATACAAAAGAGACCTCCGATTTTTCTGTCGCTGCCCAGACTACCCGGGCGTACGCGGAAAGAAGATCCTCAGTGCTCATACCGCGGACATTGAAGTCACGATTTTGAGTTCCAATTCTAATTTCGGCCGTGGTTTTGGCTCCAATGCTACCGCGTAGTCCCACATTGATAAATTGGTCATCATAGTCTGGACGAATATTAAGAGGATCGCCGGGGTTCTGGGCGATGAAATCCGCTCCACGCTCAAAGGAGGTATTTCTATGTTGGTAGCCAACGGACATATCCAACTTGGGTGCAATGGCCCAATAAAAATTTACTGGGACTACAACTGAATCACGATCAAAGAACCGGGGATTATCGTAGGATACATCATCATACTTATAAGCGACAGAAACGGATGATTTAGGCGAAAAGTCCCATTCACCTCCAAGATCCAGGTGAAGAACACTTCTTTGGGCCAAGTCACCTACGAGATTGTTTCCTGCATCGTTCTGGGAATTCTCCCTGTAGAAGGCGCCGTAGTTAATGACCGACTTAGGGCTCCTATAAAAGCCGCTTAGCTTGGCATCAGGGTTGTCCCGATTGAGACGACTGTTGTCAGCATAAGTGATAAAATCGTGAACGTAGCTAATCTTCACGTTCGCATTGGATAGCTCCTGGCCATACGACAACTCAACCCCCGGTGAGAATATTATGATCTGGTCGCTTTCAGCATCTATCGAATCGAGAAAAATATTATCGTTGTATTGAATTCCTCCACCTATGCGCCAAGCAACATTTCCATTTTCACCCATTGAAACCGCAGAAGAATAGGTACACAAAGTCGAAAAAGAGAGGACTGCCAATACGCTGAAAGAAAAAGATTTTTTTGCCATTTTTCTATGCAAATAAGCACAACATAGATTGTAAAAATGGAGATTGAGGATGCTGTTTTTTATAACAAGTATAAAATAGTTCCGGCTACATGCGTGAGAAGAAACAACCGTTGATGAGGACGCCGGAGTCAGTATCTGTTGCCTACACTTGAATTCAAACCTTGATGCCCGAAACAAGGGAACCCATTTTTAAATTATGCAAATAACCAGGAAACTGATAGCCGGAATACTCATTGGTTCGTTGATCTTGGCATGGTTGGTCGCATCCCTATCGCTTGTCGTATTTATTAAGAAAAAGAAAGGTTACGAAGCGATTCGTTTCTCAGACATCGCACTCCCTTGGAACCGGGATGAAGTTCAACCTAAATGGGGCGATTATTTCATAACCAAAGGAATTGAGCATCAAGGACAGGGTGAATGGCAGCAGGCCTATCATTTCATCAGAATCGGAGTCTCCAAATCACCCTCAAACCTGGAAGGACGCTTGGCTTTGGCTGATTTTCTTTTTCAGGCCAATGACGTTGCTCAAGCGGTGAATATCCTGGAGACTGGAATTGAATACGCTCTTCAAGACGAGGAATTCTGGAACAAGCTTATAAATTTCCTCCAGTATTATCATGCTGATCGCGAAATCATCCGTATATTGGGACATGCACTGGATGAAGGAGGAGTCCCGCCTAAGCAAATTGGGATAGCGGAATCTGCATTGGCAAAAGCCCATTACCATCAGGCCAATTTCGCGGAAGTGCTAAGTATTTTTGGAAAAAAACCTGGGATCTCAAACCAGCTTCTACGAGCCCAGATTTATTGGGATCAAGGATTGGAGAATTTAGCCATTCAGAACCTTGAGGCCTTAAATTCGATGCTCCCGAATCAAAGAGAAGTGGTTCCCCTGTTAACGAAGTTTTACAAACAATCCGGCGATATTGATGCAGCCTTAAAACTCTCAAAATTCACCTACTTGAACAACCCTTATTCGGTCGGTGCCACGATGAACTACCTCCGTACTACCGGTGAAAATTTCTCAACCGAAATCGAGCGATTTCTGGCTCGGGTCCCGGAAATTTTTGAGAATAAGGACGCCTTGTTTCTATTGGTCAATTTCCTATCGGAAATAGGAATGCACGAAAAGCTTGACGAGGTCATCACTCAATCAAAGCCGGATTTCCAAAATGATCCCATGATCTGGTTCCTCAGATTAGAATCCTTGGTAAATGGTAGCTCTTACGATCAAGCGATTGAATTACTGAAAGCCCCTCCAAGTTCAATTAATCAACTGATCCCTTTGCACAGAATTTTATTTAACAGTTTGTCCCTGGCTTCTTATTACGCAGTGGGAGACACGGGTAAAGGCAAGATCTCCATGCAACAACTTTTTAACTCCGGTCACATCCGACCGGAAACACTGTTGCGCCTAACCAGAAAACTCATCGAAATAGAACGACCGGAAGAAGCAGGACGTGTTTTGCAATTTCTACTACAACAGAATCCTGGGAATCATGCGGCCCTCGTAGAAAAGATTCGCATCGACCTCAGGACAGGAAATTTCGAAGAGGCTATTAAGCTAAGCCAAACCATGGTGATAAACAGAACGATGCCCTTCGAATTGAAGAAAGAACTCGTCGAAGGATTGACTACGGACAAGCAAATCTACCACACGGAAGTCGCACCTCTAATCCGGCAATTGCTCGACACAATGACGCCTACAAAAAAGAAGCGATTATTGGAGGTTCTTTAGACGTCTTCGAGAACGACGCGAACCCGAGCGGAGAGAACTCTTTTCTCATCCACCTCGACAGCTTCCAACTCGATATTACCAATACGAACCGTTTGGCCAACTTCAGGAATCCTCCCCATCTTCGAGGTAATAAGTCCTCCGATCGTGGAAACGTCATCTTCATCAAACTGAACATTTAGCTTCTCCTCGACATCATGAATGGGCGTTAAGCCATCTATAATGAACACATCCTCGTGGATTTCCTCAATTTGTTCAGCTTCAGAATCGAATTCATCCTGAATATTTCCGACAAGTTCCTCCATGATATTCTCGATGGTTATAAGTCCAACCGTTCCGCCAAAATCATCCCGAACAAGAGCCATATGCAACCTCGCTTCGAGCAACTTCTCCAAAACAGACTCCAATTGATCGTCAAGCGTAACGTACACAACAGGGCGCGCTAACTTTTTGAAATTCAGGCCATGGATTTCTTCTTTTGCTCTAAAAATATCCTTTATGTGCATGATCCCAATGCAATTGTCCAAATCCCCTTCGCACAGTGGGAAACGTGTGTGCCCCGATTCGATGCACATCTCAACATTGACCTCATTCCCATCAAAAATGTCGAAATACTGGATCTGATTCCTGGGGAGCATCACGTCTTGAACAACCAGCTCCCGCATGGAAATGACATTTTTAAAAACCTGTTGAGTAAATACAGGGATATCAGACTCTTCATTTAAGCTGGTTAGTTGGGCCTCTAAGTCCAATCGATTAAGACTCACGGTTGGATCGAGGCGCAAGAGGCGAAGCAAGAATTTAGAAATCAAATCGAGCGGTCTTAAAATGGGCGACAAGACCCATTGAAAAGGTAGAATAACCCAACTTGTAATATTTAGAGTTTCCAACGGATGCTGAAGCGCAATTCCTCGGGGAACCAAATCCCCCAGAACGGAGTGAATGCCGATCGCGGCTAAAAAAGAGGACATAGCCAAAATCACTCCCCCAAGCCCCTCGGTGGAAATACCAAAAGAATCTGCCATCAACTTGGTAATAGGAACAAATACAGCCCCAAGCATAAGTGTGGAGATTGCCGTTCCGAGGCGCAGGAGACGAAAGCTTCGATCTACGCCGTTCAGCAACCCGGCAAATCGTTTACCCTTTCGAAGATCATCCAACAAATCGGGATTGAAGTGGCTGTAACGAATTTTGAGCAGACTAAACTCACTCGCCACAAAGATAGCGTTAAGCAAAACAAGCAGCAAACTTGCACCTACCAGATATATCGAGTCGTCGACTCTCACTTGAACTTGAAATTCTTCATTTTCAGAGACTAAGAAAGCCCGAGGACGGATTGCAACGATTCAATCAACCGCCTGTTATGCTCCACGGTTCCAATTGAAATTCGCACATACTCAGGAAAACCATAGGCTCCCATAGGCCTCACGATAACGCCCAATCGCTGCAAAGAAAGAAAAACACCCGCTCCGTCTCCCACTTTAACCAGAATAAAATTTCCCACACTTGGTACGAAGGGTATTCCGTGCTCTTTGAAAAACTCGACGAGCTGGGTCAACCCATTGTGGTTACAGGCACGGGTGGCCTCAACAAAGTCGTCGTCACTTAAGGCTGCAGCTGCAGCTACTTGAGCGATGGCATTTACATTAAACGGTTCGCGAACCCGGTTGAGAAGCGCTGCACACTCCGCACTGCAGTATCCATACCCTACCCGGAATCCCGCCAACCCATATATTTTGGAAAAGGTTCTGGTACCAATAATCTTCCTGCCTTCAGCTATCAAAGGTCGTAAATCAAGCGGACTTTCCAAAAACTCTGCATAGGCTTCGTCTACGACCAATATCACATGATCCGGTAAAGACCGTGCAAATGCTATCACCTCATCCGATGGGTTCAGTGTTCCCGTAGGATTATTGGGACAGGGCAGAAAAATGAGTTTGGTTTTATCCGAAACTGCAGCACGCATCCCCTCAAGGTCATGGGTAAAATCTACCAAAGGCACCTCAATCGGAGTCGCCTGAAATAGCAGCGTGATTAGTTTATAAACAATAAAAGCCTGCTGGCCCATAACAACCTCATCGCCCGGTTGTAGAAAGGCGTGGCCAATCAGCTCAATGACTTCATTCGACCCGTTTCCAAACACAAATTGCCCGGGATCCAACTGCAACTTATTGGACAACGCTTTTCGCAATTCATAGCAGCCGCCATCTGGATACAAATAGGATTGATCTAAAAAGTTTTTTACCGCCTCCAATGCACGCGGTGAGGCGCCCAAAGGATTTTCGTTCGAGGCTAATTTGATGGTTGAATTGGGATCCAACCCAAATTCTCGCGCGACCAAATCGATTGGTTTCCCGGGTTCGTAGATCGGTTGCTTGAGTACCGAAGGATTCGCAAGGTCGGTATAATTTTTATTTAAAGTAGACATGGACGCCTAAAAGGATAGCGATCGCATTCGGTAGAAATTAATCTCATAACTCAAATGCAAAACATGCTTCCGAAATTTTAATGACGATTTTTCTAACAGGTGCATCCGGACTTCTTGGAAATGCATTGGCACACACGTTTGCGGGAAATCCGTGGCAAGTACACGGAACCAGCCACCACCGGAGACCATTGGCAAAGGGTATTCGCCTTCATCTGGTCGACCTTACTCAGCCGGGCGAATTGAACAAGCTCCTCCAAGCTATAAAACCCGATGCGATCGTGAATGCTGCATCGCTGTCTGTCCCAGCCGATTGCGAAAAAGATCCTCAACGGTCCAAAGTACTGAACATCACATTGCCAACAGCATTGGCCCGATTTGCTACCGATCAAGGCTCGGATTTCATCCACTTCTCCACCGATATGGTTTTCGACGGGAAAGAAGGCAATTATTTAACAGATAGCTCGACGAACCCCACCAACCTCTACGGGGAACACAAACTTGAATCCGAAATTCAGGTACGGAAGGAAGCCCCGAATTCCCGAATCATCCGCCTGCCACTCCTGATGGGCAACAGTCTATCCGGAACACGCTCAGTCCACGAAGCGCTCTGGAACAACTGGAACCAAAACAAGGCCACTCCACTGTTCGAAGACGAATGGCGAAATCCGGTATCTGTGTCCAATGTTGCAGCACTCGTGGAGGAGTTACTTGAGAACCGCAACATTGGCGGACTCTTCCATTGGGCTGGAAGAGATCGCCTCAATCGTTGGGAACTGGGGCTTAGAATTGCCCAAAAGCTAAACGTACCACTAGACCTGCTACAACGCACACTTGCAGGAAACCTCCCCCAATTTAAAGACCGTCCGCTAAACTTGACCTTGGACAGTTCCAAATTAAAGGCGCTGGTCCAAACAGAACCAGCGCCTTTTGAAAATCAATTGGAAGAACTGGTGCTTCCCGTGGGTTACTGAGTTGTTCGGTTAGAACGACTGCTGTTGTAGTCGGTTGCTTTGGTTGAGGACGCTCGGTTGGATCGCGTAGTATTATGATCAGCTCCCCGTGTCGGCCCAAATTCCTGTTTGTATGAAAAGCGCAAACTCACCACTTCTTGTTTCCCCTTTTTTTCAATGGAGACCACTTTTACATTTTTGAGGAGAAAGTTTTTATCTCCTTCAGTGATGGTAATTTCACCAAACGATCCTCCAGAATTGAGCATTTCCTGAAGCTTGGGTGAAGATTTATCCAGTTCTTTGGTGATAGAAAGACTTCCGGACTGAGCACCCCCTTCCGTTTTTGCAGCGCGGGAGTATTCTTTCTTATTTACCGCTTCGGGAGCCATCCACCGAACGGATCGAACTTCCATGGCTTCGCCCTTGATATCACCCAATTTCATATAGGCAGCGGCAGCGGCGAAAGACGGAGAAAGTAGTAAATAGGAGCTAAATAGAGTAATGACTGTTATTAGTTTGTTCATAGGTATGGTGGGTTAACTTTGTGTAGGAAGCGTGGATAAACTAATTTCGTTTTGGAATTCTTCTGGTTTTTTGAACTCGATTTTTACGCTTTAATTCACTTTTCGGGTTAAAGTTGCCACACTCTCGATATGCCTCGTTTGCGGAAATAGGTCAAATGGCTGAATCAAAGCTACTTCATAACCCGCTTCGATAAACTTGCTCAAGTCACGCATTTGAGTGGCCGGATCGCAACTCACATAGACAATCCGGGCTGGATTGTACGCGAACAACTGCTGAAGGAACTCATCGCTGCACCCTTTTCGTGGAGGATCGAGTACCACTATCGATTCCTCCGCCGGAAACTCAACTTGCTGAAAAAGATGAGCGGCATCCCCGACTTGGAACTGACAATTAGTGATCCCGTTAATAGTCGCGTTGTCCTGCGCGTATTTCACGGATTTCTCGCTGATCTCAATCCCGACCGCTTGCTCGAAATGCCTGCCAGCATACAGTGCAAATAATCCGGAACCACAGTAGGCATCCAATAGGTACCGGACTCCGTCCGCTTGCGCTTGCGTAAGGACGTGTTCAGCAAGCAAAGGCAAAATGAACGGATTGTTTTGAAAAAATTCTCCCGCCGGAAATCGAAATACCACATCGCCCACTACCTCCGTAACGATGGAATTATTATCCGTAACGATACCTTCTTGCACATCTCGCACGAGCACCGTCGAACCGTTCTTATAGTTTTTATAGTTCTCAATGACCGATCGCCGGATAGCTGGAAGCTGCTCATTTATCTTTCTTGTAGCAATGGGACATTGATCGACATCCACCAGCCGGTTTCGCCGACCTACTTCGAGAAATCCGATACGAAAATCTTTCCCCTCACGTGGTTTCTGGAAATGCGGAGTCAGTTTACTGCGATAGCCATAAGGCTTGGGCGAGCCAATAGCAGGTTGAACCGTATAAGTATTCCCGATTTGCCTATCCACCAGTTCCTGCACATGCCGTGTTTTGAATGCTAGCTGCTCCTCGTACTTTAAATTCTGGTACTGGCAACCTCCGCATAATCCGAATAACTTGCACTTGGGTTCTATCCGGTGAGGCGAGGGCTCCAAAATCTCAACCAAATCGGCATCTGAAAAATTTGCGTGGTTACGGTAGATCCGGACACGCACCTTTTCACCGGGTAACGCGAATGGCACCATCAGGACCCAGCCATCGACCCGCCCGACTCCTTGCCCAAGGTTGGTCAGATTGTCGATGCGCACATCAACCTCTTCGTGATAACTAAATTTTCCTTCTCGGAATCCTCGTGGTGCTTTGGCCATAAAATGCTTTAAAACGCGGAAGTGAACCCCTACCTTGCCCGATGTTCAACACCCGATTACACCCTAATGCCTTTGACCACTATCGACAGCCTGCAGAATCAACGCGTGAAGCGGGCGAGAGCGCTTACCCAGAAACGACAGCGGGACCGCGAAGGCCTTTTCCTACTTGAGGGAGAGCGCGAATTGGAGCGTGGCTTGGACGCAGGGATTGAAGGCACCCAAATCATGCTTTGTCCGGAGTTATTTAAACATGGCAAGGCGTCTGAATCGTTACATGACAAGCTGATTACAGGCGATACCCCGGTCATTTACCTAACCAAACAGGTATTTGAACACTGTTCCTACCGTGAAAACCCGGATGGATTCCTGGCGATCTGCAAGACCTTCCGACGCTCGCTTGAAGAACTCGTACTTTCCGACAATCCTCTGATTCTCATCGTAGAGTCTTTGGAAAAACCCGGAAACCTTGGCACCATCCTTCGAACAGCGGATGCTGTTGGGGTCGACGCCGTAATACTTAACGATCCGGTCACAGACATTTTCAACCCCAACGTAATCCGCGCATCTGCCGGGGTTGTATTCAATGTGCCAACCGCTATCGCCACCAAAGAAGAAACCCTTCATTTTTTGAAAGAGCACAGTATTCGAAGCGTAGCGACAACACCAGATACGGAAACACTCTACCATGAGGTCTCGTTCTGCAAACCGTCGGCCATACTCGTGGGAAGTGAAAAGGATGGTCTCGGTAATTTTTGGTTGAATGAAGCGAATCTTAAAACCAGATTACCGATGTCAGGTCGGGCAGATTCCCTGAATGTCAGTGTAACTACAGCAATCATGTTGTATGAAGCAGTCCGACAAAGGACATTGGCCTGATCACAGACCATTCTTTTCACCCCAAACCCTCAAAATATGGCAAACGAACCAACCGATCCAATCAATGAACCCGATGACGATGATTTGAAATGGGCTCCTCCTGAATATCGACCAGCTACACCACCTCCTCTTCAGACTCCTCCAACAGTCCTCAATCCACCCAAAGAACTAGAGACGTTCCGAATGTCATTTACCGGAAATGCTGGAGAATACTTCCGTATCTGGATTGTAAACCTGTTTTTAACCATAGTAACTCTTGGTATATACTTTCCCTGGGCAGTCGTCCGACAGCGAAAATACCTCTATGCCAATACTTGGCTTGGAGAAGACAACTTTGGATTTCACGCCAATCCTATCGCGCTCCTCAAAGGGTACATCATCGTTGTGATAGGAGCACTTATTTATGGACTGAGTAGTTTCATTCACCCATTTGCTCCGCTAGGGGTACTCGCCATACTAGGTCTTTCCTTTCCGTTCCTGGTCTGGAAGGCGATTCGCTTTCGGGCACGCTACTCTTCCTTCCGCAATATCCGATTCAAGTTTACGGGAGAATTGGGACAGGCCTATGTGCTTTACCTATGTTGGGCCCTTTTAATTCCATTTACCGCTGGACTCATTGTTCCTTACATCGAGTTTTTGAAAAAGGAGTATCTAATTCGAAATCTGTCCTTTGGTAACCAGAAGTTTAATTTTAAAGGAGTCGGTGGAGCTTTTTATCCGCCCTACCTGGGAGCCATAGGCATCGGTTTTCTTGGTTATATAGCCATGGCCATTTTTGTGTTTATTCCTATATCGCTGGCCCAAGCCCTCGCACTTCCGGAGAATATCCGAGAGGTGTTTATGGTTGGTACAATGATAATCGGCTACTTAATTTTGCTCCTGGCATTCGCAATAGGAAAATCGCTGATCTATTCCAGAATCCAAAACTACTCCTGGGGTGTGACGGATATTGGATTTTCGACCAGCTTCAAATCGGAATACGAGTTGAAGCCACTTCTTGTTCTCGATATCACTAATGGTCTCGCCATATTTTTCAGCTTGGGATTGGCAACTCCATGGGCAACGATCCGTAAGAAAAAATATGTGGTCGCACACCTGCTAGTTAATCTCGATAAGGATCAACTCGAAAAAGTTGAACAGGCTGCCATGGAAAATGAAGGAGCGTTGGGCGATGCGGCAGCCGATTATATGGATTTTGATATAGGGTAATGACAAGGATTTCAGCCAGGTATTATGATGGCCAATCCTCTGCAGCTAAAACAGTCGAGGTCGTAATATTAGATGCCATCCAACTGGAAATCCGGGATCAAACAGACACCAAATCCTATACCGTAAATGCGTGTATTTTTGAAGCACCGCTGGGCAATACCCGCCGGGTAATTCTTCTTCCGGATAACGGCCGCCTGGAAACCGACGACTTCGAGGCGTATGATGCTTTGCAGGATTCCTTAAATCCCGGAATGGGTTTAAAATGGGCTCATTGGCTGGAAAGAAAGTGGGGATGGGTGATTGCAAGCATGTCAGGACTTGTGGCTTTCACTGCCGCCTTGTTTACATGGGGAGTTCCGTGGGCGGCGTTCATAGTAGCACACAAAATCCCGGTTGAACTGAATGATCAGCTGGGAAAAGGAGCCCTGGAGACCATGGATAGGTTCATATTCGAGCCCTCAGAAATTTCGACAAAAGATCAAGAAAGGTATCAAAACTGGTTCGAGGAGATTGCGGACGACTTTAAAAGCGAACACACATATACCTTGTTTTTCAGAGCTACTGAATTAGGTGCCAATGCCTTCGCTTTGCCCAATGGGAGCATAGTAGCAACCGACGCACTGGTAGCCCTTGTTTCAGGAAAGGAAGAATTCCAAGCTGTCATCGCTCACGAAATTGCACACATCATCCATCGGCATTCCATGCAAATGGTGCTTAGAGATACAGGTATTTTCATTTTTATCTCAACTTTTCTGGGCGACCTTGCATCCCTTTCTTCCATGGCATCGGCCATACCGACCATACTCATTGAGAACAGCTACTCGCGTGGATTTGAAACGGAAGCCGACCTCGTATCGGGACAGTGGTTACAGGAGAAATATGGAAGCTCCGAAGCAATGAGGTCTATTCTTATCAAAATCCATGAAGAAAATGAGGGCGCGGATCTTCCGGAGCTTATGTCTACTCATCCGGATCTGAAGAATCGTATCATGCTTTTAGAGGAAACATTTCCACTTCCACAGGAATCTGAAGAGCGGTAGCGGTCGGTACTGCTAAGTTGGTCTCAAAAAAAGGTTGCATCTTTTTCTAAGAAAAAGGGCGTATCAGGTGTTAGCTCGGTATATGATAACCCCCAACACTGATAACACATGCCGCCGAAGGTAGCCACGGATAGCCGGTGGAGCTGGGTGCAGAAGGCGATGGACGAACATCAGTCAGCTCTCATTCGCTACGCCCAAAGTATTCTTCACGATGGTGACCAAGCCAGGGATGCCGTACAGGAAACGTTTATAAAACTCTGTAAACAGACTCCCGAGCAACTCAGCGATCACCTGGCCCCGTGGCTCTTTCGCGTCGTGCGCAATCAGTGCCTAAATATGCTAAGAAAGGAAAAACGCATGAGTCACTTCGAAAGTCCGGACGCCTTAGACGTCCAGGAAAATCCGGCCGAAAGCCACCCCCACGAACAGCGAAAACGGGAAACCATTAGCTCGCTGTTTGAACTGGTTAACACCCTACCCAACCGCCAACGCGAACTTGTCCTTCTCAAATTTCAGCAGGACTTCAGCTATCAGGAAATCAGCGAAGTAACCGGCCTCACGGTTAGTAATGTCGGATTCATCCTGCACCAAGCCATCCGCTCCCTCAAACAAGAGTGGCACGCCCTCGAAACCGCCAACATTGGAGGAAACTAATATGAAACATTTAGATCCAAACGACCCACGATTCACCGCCAAAGCCCTGGGTGAGCAAGAACCCCAATCCATCAACCCGGAAGCCGTTGAGGAGTTCGAAGCGATTCAATCCTTCGCCAGCACCCTGAAGTCAGAGCTCAACGCACAAGACGAAAAGGACGCCCTCACTGAAGAACAAAAAGAACGGGTCCGCAAAGCGATAGAGCCTCAGCAGCAAAAAGTTCTTAAGTTTCCTATGTGGATCAATGCCGTCGCAGCGTGCATGGTGCTGGGGTTGGTGGGAATCGCGTCCTTTAAAGTATTGGAAAAATCGAACACGCCGGAATTCCAGAATGAATTGGCTGTAGCACCCCCACCTCCGTCCATAGCAGCCAGGAGCCAGGTTCCTCAGAAATCAATTGATGGGGTTACTCCTTCCAATCGTAATTCCGACACACAGAGAACACGTCAAGAGGAAGTATCAGAACTCAAGTTTGAACCAAAAGAATCGGAGACAAGTCGCGGCTTGGGTCGAGCATCCGGAAATCCTGAGGACGATATATTCGAACTATCTCCTTTCGTCGTGGAGGAGGAAGATTCCCTAAATTATCAAGCCAGCTCCACCCTGGCCGGAACTCGAATTAATACGAATCTAAAAGATCCTGTTGGGACAATTCAGGTTTTTACTCAGGAATTCCTAGAAGATACTGGGGCAACAGACGCTGCAGCGTTACAATATTTCCGGGGATCAACAGAACCAAAAGATGCCCAAGGCAATCTCCCAAATTCTACCGCTGATACAACCACATGGAGTATCATCGGAAAGGAACCCGATCAATGGAACAACAAAGAACTTGTCGTAGACAAGCTAGCTATTCGCACTGAGGCTTTGCAAAATCCGGAACCTTCACTAAGGATTCAAGCTTCCTACGAAGCCCCTCAAAAACCTGTTGTTCCAAGGCAAGAACCCTGGAACCGCGAAGCCTACGATCGCATTGTCGAGAATGCGTTCAAAAGTCCCAAGGACCATGCTTTGTCCACATTCTCTATTGATGTTGATACCGCATCGTATGCGAACACCCGGCGCTACCTGAACGGCGGTCAACTTCCACCGGCGGATGCCGTTCGGATTGAGGAAATGATTAATTATTTCTCCTACAATTATGATGGGCCGAAGAACGAAACACCGTTTGCGTTGCATGTAGATGCAGCAAACGCACCCTGGAATTCCCAGCACCGCCTCGTTCGTATTGGTCTGCAAGGCAAGAAGGTCGAATTGTCCGAACGTCCGGATGCCAATCTGGTTTTCCTGATCGATGTATCTGGCTCTATGAGCGATCAGAACAAACTTCCTCTCGTCCAACGTTCTTTGAATCTCTTGGTCGATCAGATGGAAGCGCGGGATAGCATTGCTGTCGTTGTTTATGCAGGAGCCTCTGGCCTGGCACTTCCCTCCACTACCGCCAACAACAAGGAAACGATTCAGCACGCGATCAGTAACCTGAAGTCCGGTGGTTCCACCAACGGAGGAGCCGGTATTGAGCTCGCCTACTCAGTGGCACAAAAACATTTCGTGAAGGATGGCATCAACCGCGTAATTCTTTGCACCGATGGAGACTTCAACGTAGGCACCAGTGACCGTGGCAGCCTCACCCGAATGATTGAGGAGAAAGCCAAAACCGGTGTATTCTTCTCCGTCCTCGGATTCGGCATGGGCAACTATCAGGACGCCTCCATGGAAGAACTGTCCAACAAGGGTAATGGAAACTATGGTTACGTCGATTCTTTCAAGGAAGCTCGCAAGGTGTTTGTCGACGACATGCTCGGAACATTATACGCCATTGCCAAGGACGTGAAGATTCAGGTGGAGTTCAACCCTGCCAAGGTCGCTCAGTACCGCCTCATCGGCTACGAAAACCGTATTCTTGCGAAGGAAGATTTTAACGATGACACCAAAGACGCCGGGGAAATCGGTGCCGACCACACCGTCACCGCCCTTTACGAAATAATTCCCACAGGAATTAAATCAAAGGACACTCCCTCAGTAGATCCCCTCAAATACCAAAAGACCGCCATCTCTGAAAGGGCTGACGATTCAGCCGAAACGTTCACCATAAAACTACGCTACAAACAACCCGATGAAGATGTCAGCCAACTGATAGAACAGGTGTTTGTTGATTCTGGTTCAGAAATAGAAGCGGCCAATGACGACTACCGCTTCGCGACTGCGGTCGCCAGTTTCGGCATGCTCTTACGGAATTCCGAATTCACTGAAAACCTGACCCTCAAGGATGTGCTCGACCTTGCAAGCAAAGCTAAAGGAAAAGATTCCGGAGGCCTTCGCTCTGAGTTTATCGAGCTCGTTGAAAAAGCCATCACGCTCACCCCCGATAAAGAATAAGTTTCCACCACTTCCGAATCAAAAAAATAGTCAGCTGCAATCGGCATTGCGAGGACGCAGTGGCCCTACCGTGGAATCATGTAGTAGGGCAATCGCATCCATGCGATGCCGATTTTTTTGGTAGGGACGCATCGCCGAGGCGTCCGTCAAACATTTTCAAATCGAATTCGGACGGCCCAGCGGTCCATTCCTACCTTTTTGAAGCCTGAACCCAGACACCTGCCCAGCGAAGCTTCGGCGTAGTTGGGAAACCCGCTCCTACACCTTTGCCAAATGTGCAACCAACTCCAAAAGTCCTTGCTCGATGGATACAGATGGGTGGTAGCCCAGATCATGACGAGCTGCGGTAATGTCGAAATAGTGATCCTTGGCCAATTCTGTAGCGAGGAAGCGGGTCATGGGTGGCTCACCGGCGAACCGGAAAGTTTTCCAAACTCCTTCCAGCGTAGCACCCATACGGTAGGCCGCAGGAAGGGAAATTTGTTTTTCCACTTGGGGAATACCAAGCCTTGTCAGTAAATCATTGATCCAGTCCCAAAGCACGACGGGTTCTCCCTGGGTTATGAAGTAAGGCCGCCCGCAACTCTCAACCCGTTCCAATGCGACCTGGGCACGAATCTGGGCATCGGCCGCATTTTCAACATGCACAATATCGACCTTGTTCGACCCATCACCCACGATGCGCAATTTACCTTTTCGTGCACGCTCAACTACCCTGGGAATCAAATGGTTGTCGCCCACTCCCCATATCAGGTGTGGCCGAAGCGCGATGGTTCGAAGGCCGCTTCCGTCAGGATCGTTGGCAGAAAGCACTTCTTTTTCGGCCAACATTTTCGTATACGCGTAGTGGCACAGCCAATTCTTCCCATAAGGCTGAGACTCGTTAACCCCCCGAAGGGAATGGCCATTAAAAACAACGCTTGGAGTACTTGTATAAATTAATCGCGAGGTGCCCAGCTCTTTGCAGGCATTTAAAACGTTTCGAGTCCCGATTACGTTGATTTGGTAGTAGTCATCCCACTTTCCCCACACGCCGGCTTTCGCTGCGATGTGTTGAATTACATCCACACCCCTCGCCGCCGCTCGCACAATTTTAGCGTCACGAATATCCCCCTGGATGACATCGACACCTTCAGCTTTCAGGTCGGATTGTTCTGACCTTCCAAGCACCCTGACTGCGTACCCTTTTTCCAAAAGTTTTTTTACTACATAACGACCGAGAAATCCGCCGCCGCCGGTAACCAATATCTTCATATACACGTGTGTGGCGATTTCTGCGAGGAATGCCACGAAAAATTTTTATTTCCTGTGCATCCGTGTTTGAGGAAGCGGCGTAATAGCTTTCACATTCTTATTAATAATTCAACTTTTCATCCTGATATGAAACTAATTCCAAGATATCCATTCTTCATTGTAATAATCGGATGGCTGGTTCAAACAGTCTCCGCCCAAGTCACCCAGCCAACCCATGCTACGTTTTCCGCGTTCACTACAGGAAAAACGGAGGCCATAAATTTGAAGTTGAATCCATCAGTTCCGAAGGATTGTGCGCAACTGTTCGGTACATTGAAACCCAGATTCCAGGTGGCCAACACCAAGCCTTGGTAGACTTCGAAGAGCACATAAGCATTCCAATTCTAAGTCAGCAGTTTGAGTATATAGATGCGGTCAATCAATTTGATGAACCGGTTTCCGCTATCTTTCATTGGCAAGGAAGGATCTTCGAATCAATGCCATGCCCGATTCAATATATCGTCGCGCCCCCTAGTATTCTTTTATACGAATCCCCTGGTGCCCAACCCTTGGTAAATACATCCAATCGCGCCGAGGTCACATCAGAAAATCCAGCGATTGCGGGATTTGTGTTAAGTGAAGGAAGCTGGGTTGTCATTCGAGGCATCGGTAAATCGATGAATCTTGAATCCGGTTACATCGAAGACCCCGTTATCACCTTGCACGCAGACCAACCTTTGTTTGATGATTTCAACGACGACCTGGAAAACTCCATCAGCAACGACAACTGGCAGGATACACTACGAAAAGACACCCTCGAATATTGGAAGATGGCTCCTAAAAACGAAAATGAATCTGCGCTGGTGACCTATTTGAATCCAGGACCTTACTCCGTTCACATTACTGCAAATGGAGAAGCAGGAAACGGACTTGTTGAGGTTTACATCGCACCGTACGCGTTGTTGCCCGATGAATAAAAGTAGGGTCGTTTTGCCGAAACGACCGAAGCAATAACAGTCGCGAACAAGTTTGCTCCTGCAAAAATGCGGATTCGTAAGCTGTAGGAGCCAATTTATTCGCGACCCTGTTTCATCCCTTCTAAGAAAACTTCTTCGCCAAAGTCAGACGGTGAATCTTTGCATTATGCCGAACATCCACTGGAAAGTTTTTGTAGAAAAAAATCTTTTCAACTTTGGAAGCAATTGAATCGGGCGGAACGTTTGCCAACAACTCTTTCTCCCAGGCTTGGTGGTCCGAGTAATCATCCGTCCAATAATCCTTTTCGGGCTCAATCACAATAGCTGGCGCTTGGTGAGGCGCTTCCCCTAAACCGATCAGAGCAGATCGAAACACCTTGGGCTGCTGATTGAAATAAGCTTCCACAGGATCCGTAAATAAAACACCGCTCTCAGTTTGGACTCGTTCGGCCACACGTCCACAAAACCAGACATCCCCCTGCTCGTCGAGGTAGCCAGTGTCACCCATACGGTGCCATATCGAATCACCATCTGCTATTTTCGCTTTGGCTGTGGCCTCTCCCAGTTGATCATAGCCTTTGGTGACTACGGGACCCTTAACAACCAGTTCACCTATTTCACCGATAGGTAGAGGCACCGCATCATCCATCGTGGAGATAGCGTCATCCGAGATGGCAATGACCCGAACTTCCATTTCGGATACGGCCTTCCCGACACAAGTCCCTTTTTCCAAATTGGTTTTGACCATGGTCTCTTCGAGTATTCGTGTTCCGGATATACTGCACACGGGCAATGATTCGGTCGCACCGTAAGGCGTATGAATCTCACCATTCACAATCACTTTTTTAAATGCTTCGATTAGGGAAGGCGGCACCGGTGCCCCAGCCATAAGCACACGTTTGATACTGGGAAGTTGAATGTGTTTCTCTGAACAATATTTACAGATCTTACCCCAAAGCACCGGAGATCCAAAGGAACTGGTGACCCCGTTTTGCAGAATCGCCTGGACGATGTTTCTCGGATCAACCGTTGCCGGACGACTGGGATCCATCTCAGGGACTACGGTCGTCATTCCGAATGCAGGATTAAATAAAGCGAATACCGGCAGCATTGGTAGATCGATCTCACCGCGCTCGATTCCGTACGTTTCGCCAATCAAGCGAACCTGTGCGTCAAACATCCCATGTTCATAGAGCACACCTTTCGGTGCTCCGGTAGAACCCGAAGTGAAAAGGATCGCAGCCAGATCATCGCTCCGCGTTTCCTCCATAATCGGATCGCTCGATAATTTAGATAACTGCTTCTCAAATCCACCACCCACGAAAATCCGCGTTTTGACTCCTTTAAAACTGCCCCAAAAGAGTCGACTCAGCCAGATGGCCATCGGGATACCAACAAGGACTTCGGGTCGGGTTCGTTTGACGCAGGCTAAAAAATGTTTCCGTCCCATACCTGGATCGATCACTACCGGAACGGCACCCATTTTAAACAAAGCGAACGTAAGGAGAATGAGCTCCAGTCCTGGGCGAACAGCCAATTGCACTCGCGTTCCTCGTTTGATACCCCGTTGAATCAACAGGTTCGCGCAAGCGTTACTCAGGGATTCCAACTCGGAAAACGAAAGGCTTCGATAGCGAATCATTTCACCTTCCCAGCCTTGAGGAATTTTCAAGGCACAGTCATCCGGCTGGGCAGCGGCTGTCTTAGGCAGAAATCTGGCAATGTTGAAACTCATGTAGGTTGAAACTAGAAGTATGGTCGTAGGCCTCAGCTATAGGGCTGGCAACGGAAAAGCTGAAAGCTTGACCGGCCATCACAAAAGTGACTTCTTAGCCTGCATTTCTCACCAGCTGGGCACAAAGGAGTCAATCTGGTAACAAGAGAATTTTAATGGAATTAGTTACAAAATCAGCCTATCAAATTACGGTTTGCGCCCAGCTTCGGGATGACATGCCGGGTGTTCCTCGATCTTGGCTCGGTTACGCACAAAAGTGCGCGCCCTCGCCTCTCGCTCGTCAACTCCGACATCTCAACTCCGTGAGCAACGCAGCCTAGCCCGCATATGTCTACAGACCCATCACAAAATCCTACCATGGATGACATCATTTCCCTGTGTAAGCGCAGAGGATTTATTTTTCAATCTTCCGAGATTTACGGAGGGATTAATGGATTTTACGATTATGGCCCGTTGGGGGTTGAGCTGCGAAAAAACATCAAGGACGCGTGGTGGCAAGACATGGTGCATGGCCGCGAGGACATCGTTGGACAAGACGCTTCCATCATCATGCATCCCAAAGTTTGGAAAGCTTCAGGACACATAGACAGTTTCTCCGATCCGATGGTCGATTGTAAGGAATCGAAAATGCGCTACCGTGCAGATCACCTCTTATGGGCACCTGTGACTGTGGATGGCGAAACCATTGGCTATGTCTCGACACTCGAAGGTCCGGAGGCCCAGGCAGATGCTGAAAAGAAAGCTGCCGAACTGAAACGCAAAGCCGCAAAACAAGGCGAACTGGGGCCCATTGAGCTGAAAGAATACCTCGATGCCACGCCCGATCTCTACGAGCTTATCCCTTCACCCGCTACCGGCAAGCCGGGATCGCTGACTCCTCCACGGGAGTTTAATATGATGTTTCAAACCTTCGTAGGAGCACTCAAGGACGATTCGTCCGTTGCCTACCTGCGTCCGGAAACAGCACAGGGCATTTTCGCCAATTTCAAAGCCGTGCTGGATACGGCCCGAGTAAAGATCCCTTTCGGAATTGCCCAGATCGGTAAAGCCTTCCGCAACGAAATTACTCCCAAGAATTTCATTTTTCGCTCACGTGAGTTCGAACAAATGGAAATCGAATACTTTATCGAGGCAGACGAAGACGCGTGGGAAAACTACTACAAGGAGTGGATTCAAACCCGAATGGAATGGCATAAGTCAATCGGTTTGAGTGAAGCCAGATTGAGCACCCATGTGCACCCGCAAAACAAGCTGGCTCACTACTCCCGCGCCTGCACCGACATCATGTTCGAATTTCCATTCGGAGTACAGGAGCTCGAAGGTATTGCTGCTCGCGGCAACTACGACCTGACCCAGCACCAGGAACACTCGGGAAAGTCCATGGAGTATTTCGATGAAGCAACCCGCGAGAAATACATCCCACACGTAATCGAACCTTCACTCGGCGTGGACCGCACATTGCTGGCTGTACTCTGTTCAGCATACACGGTTGAGGAGGTGGAAGGTGAGACCCGCAACGTCTTGAAGTTCTCCCCGCGCATTGCGCCGATCAAGGCAGCTGTTTTTCCACTCATGAAAAACAAGCCAGAGATCGTGGAAATGTCTAAACGCATTTATAAGAACCTTAGTCGCCGCCATAATGTCTTCTACGATCAGGCCGGGGCGATTGGTCGCCGTTACCGTCGCATGGACGAAGCCGGAACTCCCTACTGCATTACCGTGGACTTCGATTCACTAGAGGATGGCACCGTTACTCTGCGCGATCGCGATTCGATGGAACAGGTCCGCATTCCGGAAGCGGAGGTAGCGGCCTACATCGACGAAAAGATCTACAACTAATTTTGGCAGACCGTTGACGGCCGGACTCGCAAGGGCCCGGCCTTTTTTGTCGTTCTGTTAGAAACTAAAGCAAACCATGACAACGCCAACTTCGTCTGCCTGGACAAAAGCCTCTAACAATTTAAAGTGGCTAAATTTTTCCGACCTGAAAAAGTGGATAGAGACATCATCAAAGATCCGCTTTCCCCCGAAGAAACAACCTAGCCCAGCGTAGCTCATTTTCCTTTTTCACCCATGAGTTTTGAATTCTTTTTAACTCCGGGCGCCAGCCTTCGTATTCAGAATGGCTCCGGCGGGGATGCCAACGTTTCTTACCGCAACGACGCCTGGTTTGAGCGTGTATCCGATGCGTTCGCCTTGTCCCAGGCGGAGGGATTATTTGCTCTCGCGGCCACAAAGCCAAGCTCGCCCCTGCCTCCTTCCGTTGCATACTGGCAAGACTTTGCCAGTCTCTACCTCACTGAGCTGTGCCGCACACCCGAGTCGGAGGGAGCCCGGCTTGATCCGATTGAGCCGCCCACAAGCTCGGAGCGAAACGATCTTTTCCTCTCAGCTCCTCCGATGCGTGGAGGCGAGTATTTGAGCCCGGATAGTTTCGTGGATTTATGGAACGACCTCGACGGCTGGGTACGAGAGGAAATCGTACGCCACAAAGAAAGTCTGAATTCATGGCTGGCAAAAAACGCACCCCTTTGGCATCAGGTCGGACGGGTCTGTTTTCATCTCGCCGAAAACAAACGCGATCCGGAGCTTCCCTTCGCCTTCCTCGCAACCTATGCACCCAAACTTTCCCAAAAAGGCCGCGTGCAGTACCAGCCCCTGGGAAAGGCCCTCCAGGAATACGCCGGGGACCGTAATAAAAAAGCACTGATCAAACTACTCACCCCTGTGCAAAGGGCGGCGGATCAAGTGGAGTTTGTGCGGGAACTCGTAGAGTCCGGCGATGTGTTTCATCCGCTGGCCTGGACGCCTGGAGAAGCATACCAGTTACTCAAGAACTCACCCCGGCTTGAAGAAAGCGGGCTACTGGTGAGACTACCCGATTGGTGGAAGAAACGCCCGCGTCCCCAAGTCTCGGTCACCATCGGCGAAAAGAAGAAAGGACTTTTTGGGATGGACACCCTGCTGGACTTCAAAGTCGATCTCACCTTCGACGGTCAAAAGCTCACGGAGCAACAATGGCGGGAGATCATGGCGTCCGACAATGGGCTTGCTTACATCAAAGGGCAATGGATCGAGGTGGATAAAGAAAAACTGAACGAGGCTCTCGCACATTGGCGACAGGTTGAAGCCGATGCCGGGGGCAACGGCATTTCCTTTATTGAAGGAATGCGCCTGTTGGCGGGCGCCCAGGCAGATCTGTCCACCGCCGATTCGGCCCAGATTGCAGAACAGGAGTGGGCCTTTGTCGATGCAGGTAATTGGCTTTCCGGAATGCTCGCCGGACTCCGCAACCCGGACGGACTCGTCACAGCCGGGGAAAACAAACATTTCCACGGTATCTTGCGCCCCTATCAGGCAGTTGGCCGGGACTGGCTATACTTACTCTCAACAATCGGGCTGGGCGCCTGCCTCGCGGATGACATGGGCCTGGGCAAAACCGTGCAGATAATATCCCTGCTTGTGGCTCTCAAAGAAAAGGCGGGTGCCACAAATAAACCGTCCCTCCTGGTGCTTCCCGCCTCATTGCTGGCGAACTGGAAAGCCGAGCTCAAGCGCTTTGCCCCCAGCCTGAGAACCCGCTTTGTCCATCCATCGGAAACTGACCAATCAACCCTGGCCACCATGGCGAAAGCCCCAGACCAGGCATTCCCGGCCTGCGATATCGTGCTCACCAGCTACGGCATGCTGCGGCGGCAACCATGGCTGCTCGATTTGGAATGGCAGCTCGTCATTCTCGACGAGGCACAAGCCGTCAAAAACCCCGGATCCCGTCAGACCAAAGCGGTCAAACAACTCAAGGCGAACTCTCGTATCGCACTCTCGGGCACTCCTATCGAGAACCGCCTCTCAGACCTCTGGTCGCTCTTTGATTTTCTTTGCCCCGGACTGCTCGGCACGGTGGGTAAGTTCAAACAATTCGTCAAAGGCCTGGAAAAACGCGAACACGACCAATATGCGCCCCTCAGAAAACTCGTTGCCCCCTACATACTCCGTCGCCTGAAAACGGACAAATCCATTATCACCGACCTCCCCGATAAAACCGAGATCAAGGCATATTGCGGACTGACAAAAAAACAGGCCGCTCTCTATGCCAAATCCGTGGAATCACTCGCGGAATCACTCGAGGAACTCGACGGCATGCAGCGACGCGGACTCGTGCTCGCCTTCCTGATGCGCTTCAAACAAATATGCAACCATCCAAGCCAATTCCTCGGCGACGGAGAATACGCCGACAAGGACAGTGGCAAAATAGCCAGACTGAAAAGCATCTGCGAGGAAATCGCATCGCGTCAGGAGAAAGTGCTCGTCTTTACCCAGTTCCGCGAAATGACAGAACCGCTGGCCCTTGCACTGGCCGGGACCTTCGGGCGCGAAGGCATCATCCTTCACGGAGGGACTCCGGTAAAGCAACGCCAGAAACTCGTCAAAGCCTTCCAGCAGGATGAGGGGCCGCCATTCTTTATCCTCTCCCTCAAAGCCGGCGGCACGGGGCTCAACCTGACCGCTGCCTCGCATGTGATACATTTCGACCGCTGGTGGAATCCGGCAGTGGAAAACCAGGCCACCGACCGCGCTTTTCGCATCGGACAGCATCGCAATGTCGTGGTGCACAAATTCATCTGCCGCGGCACCATCGAAGAAAAAATCGACAGCTTGCTCGAGGAAAAAGCCGGCATGGCGGAAGACATTTTCAAGGACGGCGCACAATCCCTCTTGACCGAAATGAGCAACGATGAACTACTCAGTGCCGTAGCCTTGAATATCGATCAAGCTCAATTCTAACCACCCAACGAAGCAGTAATGAGAGGAGATTTCTGGTCCCCCTATATTCCGGTGGCTGTCCGCCGCGAGAAAGCCAAAAAGAAGATGCTTCAGTTGCAAAAAAGGGGACAGGTTGTGATGCCTGTGGAGATCGAAGGTAGAAAAATCGCAAAGACTTTCTGGGGCGCCGGCTGGTGCAACCACCTGGAATCCTTCAGTGACTTCGCCAACCGTATTCCCAGGGGGCGCAGCTACGTACGCAATGGCTCCGTCTGCCACCTCGATATTAAACAAGGGGAAATTGAAGCCATGGTCAGCGGCTCTTCGATTTACAAGGTCACCGTCACAATCACTTCACTGGGAACCGAAGCGTGGACACAGGTAAAAAACAAATGCGCCGGGCAAGTCGGCTCCCTGCTGGAACTGCTGCAAGGCAAGCTATCCGAAAGCGTGATGGCTGTGGTCGCTGACAAAAATACCGGATTATTTCCCTCGCCTAAAGAAATTGATTTCGAATGCAACTGCCCCGATTACGCGGTTATGTGCAAACATGTCGCCGCCGTTCTCTACGGCGTGGGGGCGAGGCTGGACACCCAGCCGGAACTACTTTTCAAATTGCGTGGAGTCGATCATCAGGAACTCATCAGTACGGATGTGGGCCTGGCAACGGCAGGTAAAGCTCCGGGCAAAGGCAGACGCATCGCTAATGAATCTCTCGCCGATGTGTTTGGTATTGAGCTATCGGAAAGCGAACAAAAACCCCAAGGTCCGACCAAGGAAAAAGCGACAAAGAAACGAGGCAAACCAACTGCCAAAAAATCTCCCCGGCACAGCGCGAAAACTCCAAAGAAAAAGGCTTCCATCCGAAAGAAGCCCGGTCGGCGCGTTAAAAAAGCAGACCTGGAATTCACCGCCCAAGCAATCACCGCCCTGCGGAAAAAGTTTTGTATGTCACCGATTGAGTTCGCGCTCCTCCTGGGCGTGAGCACCCTTTCCGTAACCAATTGGGAACAAAAACACGGATTACTCAATCTGCGCAAAAGTTCCCTTGAAGCCCTCCAATCCGTGAGTCAATTAACCAAACGTGCCGCGTGGGAGGAGTTGAGGAACATTTGAAAGGAAAGGAGTGCCATTCGGGTCAGGAACTGCGCCCGTTACCAGCGAGAGGCAGAGTCGAGTTGTGCGTTTGCACGAAAACTTGCCAATATGAAATATGAACATTGACCCCGTTTGTCGCCTTGCTAAGTACTCAAAATGTTGGAAATCCATCAATATTCGTACGTAATAAGTAAACTAAATATACTGTTAGCCTATAAAGAAAATATGATCCCCTCATCCATCTCTCAGAAAATCGAAGAAACTATAAAGTTTCTTGAGGATAAGGGGTCACCTATACGTCGAAGAATCGCTGACATCGACGAAGTTCCTTTCGACCAATTTGAAGACCTTCAACGTTCACTAGGCAAAAGAGAAACGATCATATTCTTATCTTCGCTAAATTACGACACTACGGTTTTCTCGCTATTCTCGACAAAAATAGAGAGCTTACTCGGCACTATTTATCTAGCAATTCCATATCTAGACCCTGTTCGAAAAGCCTTCCGGAAGGAAGGTTTTCTTTTTTTTGGTTCGTAGTTCAGGCTTGAGGACTCTCCGG